>JAGXIV010000036.1 GCA_024635485.1 bacterium
GTTGCATAGACTTGGAGTGAATCTGAGAGTTTTGTGAGTTGAGAGTATCTATTAGAGTCTCGAGCTCATGAAAGGTAATTTGAGTAGCTGACAAATCATACCGTTGATAAAATACCTATAATAGTAATAACCACTATAAGTTCTACAAGAGTGAAGGCTGGAAAAGTTTTTTTCATATTTTTTATGGATGACAAGAAAGTCTTACTCAGGTAAAATTAATATCTGTGATTGCTGGTCAACCATTTGTTCATTGTGCAGCATATCAAATGAACCATCTCAGTTGTCAGAAACTAGAAGTAATATTCTTTTTGTATGTATTTTTATACCAAATTTTTCATCATTTCTCTATTGTTTCAATAACAGTGCCATTTGTTGTCGTTATAGATGTTCCCGGAATTTCTACACCTGCATTATAGAAACGAGAATGAAAAATCGAACCAGGGTTGTAATCAACCCAAATGGTCATATAGATATTATCTCAAACTTTACATACTGTAGAGTCTTTAAAATCAATGACATACTGTGAACTATAAGATCAGGTTTGATGTACTAAAAATCACGATTCTATAGGAGATGTTCATTCTTCTATTATATTCGTTGGATTTTCGTTAATAAATGTTGAAATTCTATTCCCATTTTTAAAATCTCATTCTCATTCCAGCATATCTTCTATTGCTTCACCATTGTCCATATAACAATACATATTACGAATATCTCATGCAAAGTTAATATCATAAAATCCATTCCCATCACTATCTCAAGTTTGTTTGATTCTTTTACAACTTGCGTTTACTGGTACCTCTCTCAATACTTTTCAAGTTCCTGATAAAATTTCTTCATTACTTATAAAGGAATTATAAATATTTGTTGTTTGTACTATATCTAAGTACCCTGAACCACTAAGTATATTACTCAGTTCCTGAACGGGAGTATTGGTATTTACTTCTGTAAGTACTCAAAGTTTTCGTCCATATACTTTTGGAAATCTGCTGGAATAATCTGCTGCAAAAGTTGTATTACTGATTGTATTTTGAGCGACGCTTCCTGCTTCTTCCATAAGAGCCATGAGTTGAAGACTCTTTCTATTCTTAGTGAGATAGTAGGTATAGAAAGAATAATCTTTGGGATCTTTTCCTCAATTCGTATAGTCTATTGTTTCTAAAACATCTGTTCCTACATATCATTGGTATGCTATTACATTAGCTGCTCAGCTTGCTGTAATCTCTATATAATCATCTGGACGTGGAAGTGATTTACTTGTTGCGTATACCTGAAGAGAATCAGAGAGCTTTGTCAGTTGTGAATATCTATTAGAGTCGCGGGCTCAAGTGAGATAGTTTGAGTAGCTGACAAATCATACCGTCGATAAAATACCGATAATGGTAATAACCACTATAAGTTCTACGAGGGTAAAGGCTGGAAAAGTTTTTTTCATATTTTTTATGGATGACAAGAAAGTCTTATTCATGTGAAATAAAAATCTGTAATCGAAGGTCATCAATTTGTTCATTGTGCTCCATAACCTATAAACCATCTCAATTTATCAAAAGTTGCCGTTACAGGCTTTTCAAATATATATTTATTCCATGTATCATTTCCAATTGTTCTTGTTTCAATAATTTTCCTGTCATTGGGATGAACATCAATATACATAACTTGAATTCCATTTTCATATATTCTGGAATGAAAAATACCTCAATCCTCATTACGCACCCAAGCACTCATATAAATAGTATCTCAAATTTTACACAATGTAGGGTCTTTAAAATCAATGACATACTGAGAGCTATATGATCAAGTTTGATGTATGCCAAAATTAGAACTTATTGGAGTTACTAATACTTGTATACTATTAGTTGGATTTTCTCATTTTAATGTAGAAATTCAGTTTCCATTTTTAAAATCTCATTCTCATTCCAACATATCTTCTATCGCTTCCCCATTGTCCATATAACAATATATATTACGAATATCTCATGCAAAGTTAATATCATAAAAATCATTCCCATAACTGTCTCAAGTTTGTTTGATTCTTTTACAACTTGCATTTACTGGTACTTCTCTCAATACTTTTCAAGTTCCTGATAAAATTTCTTCATTACTTATAAAGGAATTATAAATATTCATAGTTTTCGCTATATCTAAATATCCTGAACCAGTGAGTATAGAACTTACTTCTTGTACTGGTGTGTTGGTATCAACTTCAGTAAGGACTCAAAGTTTTCGTCCATATACTTTTGGAAATCTACTGGAATAATCTACTGCAAAAGTCGTATTAGTAATTGCATTATTCAATGCTACACTTCCTGCTTCTTCCATCAGTGCCATAAGCTGGAGGCTCTTTCTATCTTTTGTGAGATAGTAGGTATAAAATGAGTCATCTTTGGGATCTTTTCCTCAATTCGTATAGTCTATGGTTTCTAATACATCTGTTCAAACATATCATTGGTAGGCAATAACATTGCTTGCTCAACTCGCTGTAATCTCAATATAATCATCTGGAAGTGGAAGTGATTTACTTGTTGCATAGACTTGGAGAGAATCTGAGAGTTTTGTCAGTTGAGAATATCTATTAGAGTCGCGAGCTCAAGTGAGATAGTTTGAGTAGCTTACAAATCATACCGTCGATAAAATACCGATAATAGTAATAACCACTATAAGTTCTACGAGGGTGAAGGCTGGAAAATTAAAACTTTTCATAAAAAATGGTTCAATCTAGCGAATTAAAACAATATATAAAATAGTGTAAGAAAATTTTAAGATATAAAAAATATAATCCCTTGATAAGTTGTTATTTTATACTCTCCTAATCTAGGTAAAATCTTTTTTTAAAAAAATACTTCTAAAAACATTTTTTTTTAGTTATACTCTCATTATTAAATAATAATAAAAAAGCTATGCTTACATTTCTTCTTCTGATGCTCTTTATTTTTTGAACGATGTTTGGAAGCTTTGCTTCGGTTATAATTTATAGAATTAAAAGTGGTGAAGGGTGAATTGCAACTGGAAGAAGCCATTGTAAAACATGTGAGAGAAACCTCTCTGCTATTGAGCTTGTTCCTATATTTTCTTGGCTGATTCAAAAATGAAAATGTCGAGGCTGCAGAAAAAAGATTTCAAGTATTTACCCCCTCCTTGAACTTACAATGTGAGTTCTATTTATGTGAGTCTGATATTTTATGATAGATATGAGCTCTCTTATAGCAGGAAGTAACTTTGAAATAGCGAGGCTTTTTTTCTTTCTTAGTATCATTTTTTTGACCGTTATTTATGTATATTATGATATATTATATCTTGAAATTCCTGAGAGTATTTTACTCATCGTTAATATATGAGTACTTATTGCCCTCATATTTCAAACATGATTTACACAGATACTTGATACTCAATTAGTATTTTTTCCTTGGATGGAATTTATAAATGGAGCGAATAATATATGGCTTCAAATCTGAGTTTCTTTATTTATTTTTTGAGGACTCTATGTCATAATGACTCGATGACTCAGAGAGATATATGATCTTATTTTACTGCTATGACTATGGGGTATTTTACTTGCGAGTAATTATTATATTTTTTCTAATTCTATGACACTCCCTTTTGAGAGTCCTCTTATGAGTGCAATGCTCTGAGCTATGGCACTTTTTAGCTTCTTTTTTGCTCAAATATTTGTGTCTGGAGGAAATTGGATGTGAGCTTGAGATTTAAGAATAGCAATTCTTTCTGGTATGATTTGTGGAATATATCTCACTCTCCCAGCAGGCTTTATTACTTATATTTCAGGGAGTATTATCTGAGTTTGACTCATTATGTCTTCACGAGCTATTCATTGATTTAAGAACAAAATGAACCATCAAGTTCCCTTTGGTCCATTTATAGCAGCAGGATATATTGGTATAATGTTTTTCCACACACAAATTTCAAGCATTATAGCGTTGTATTTTTAGAGAAAGTAAAGAGCAGTTTATTTACTTTTTCGCTGCTTCTTGTTACAATTAAAGAATATTTAAAAAAATAAATACACAACAGATGACAAAAAAAAGAATTGCTGCCATACGAGACTTTATAGATACTGCTGAAAAATCTTTGAAGAATGCTAAAAAGCTTCTGAAAGAAATTTTAGAAGAAGAAAATATTGACCTCACTGCTGACTTGAATCTTGATACAAAAGGTCTTTCTAAATATGAAAGTGGTGATAATAAGATTATCGAGGGTGTATTTACGGGGGAAGAAATGCTTGGTTCAGACGGAAATAAATACCCAGTTCCAGTAAATTACGCAAGTAAGTCAAAACTCGTTCAAGGAGATCGAATGAAGCTCACCATAGAATGAAGTGGAAAAATGCTCTATAAACAAATCAAACAAATAGATCGAGAAACTAAAGTGGGACTTCTTACTCAAAACAACTGAAAATATCAAATCATATCTGATGGGGTAGCTTTTGATGTTCTCACTGCTGCAGTAACGCACTTTAAAGCAAGTATTGGAGATACAGTGACCATTCTTATACCAGCAGGAAAAGAAGCTACTTTTGGAGCGATAGAAGCTGTTATGCCAAAACAATAAAAATAATATAATTCAATAAAAAACTCTCAATTCCTTGAGAGTTTTTTATTGAATTATTTGTTCTACACCTAAGCGCGTTTCTATGAGACGAGAAATTGGAAATGATTTTGAGTGTAAGATATCTTGTAATTGATCTATAGCAACAAGAATTTGTTTGATAAAAGTTTCTTTATTTTCAAAATAATAAGATTTTTTAATAAATTCTAATATAGTATCTATTTTTGCAATTCTTGATTTCAATCATGGAATGTGTGATTCTAGGAGTTCAAAGTCTGCCTGATTATTTATGTATATGGATCTTTCTCGATACAATAATATACTCGAAAGTAATAATTCTATACTTTCTCTATTCTCATCCATTTTTAATATTTTTTTGAGTATAACAGCTAGAATTTGGCTATTATTATTAATATCAAAGCTTAATCCATTCTCATTTAGTTGAAGTTTAAATACCTTTTCAACTCACAAAATATCAATAGGTCTTTCAGGACCAATATCTCAATGTAAGTTATCTATATCTTTATTCATATTCTCAAGCTATAAAAAATATTTATTTTATAATATACATTATTTTTAAACAAAGGCAATATTTATTGAAAAATATCTCTCAATACTTCAATTGCTCTTTCTTGATTGATAAAATAAGGGCTTGTGCATATAGTGATAATATCTGCTTTATTGGAAATATCGAGAATAACTTGTTTCTTTAAATCATAGTCTATATAGTCTAATTCTGGTTCAAAAAAATCTAAATCAAGATTCAAAATTATATTTCACTTCACTCATTCTAAATCATCATATTTTCATGATTGGTAGTCAAACAAAGCTTGTTCACTTCGTATCTGTACGGTTTCAGTGATAAGTCACTCTTTTTCTGCAGGAATAATATAATTTCATACATTCAGAAAAAAGTTCGTATACTCAAAAACCTTTTGTAAATCCTCTGAATCAGGTTTGAGTAAATATTTTCATGGATCACGAGTATCTGCATGTTCATCTATATGATATAATAGAGCATTATCTGATATAATACCCTGTTTTCGAGCATGATACCAAAAATAAAAAACATGATTATGATTATCTACTAAGAATATTTTTTTTCAGTTCCAATCTATTTCATATAAATTTTTAAGTCCAAAAGTTTGTTGCATCACGTCATCAAAGTCGTATTCCTCAAATGTGATTTTTTCTAGATTTTTTGGAAGAAGTTCAATCTCATCAAAACTTGTAATTTTTTTGAGAGTAGGAACAAAGAGTCTCGGATTTTGTCTCTCAGTAAAAGAAAAAGCATTGTTCCCTACGTTTTCTGTAATATAAAAGTCTTGAGTATACATAATTTTTAGCTATCATTTTTCTATAACTTTAGTAAAACATTATGAAACGGCAAGAAAAAATAGAGCTTCTGAAAAAAACAGTCTTTGAAATGTTTCCAGATGCTAAAACAGAACTTGAACATAACAACGATTTTCAACTGCTTATTGCTATTTTAATGTCGGCTCAAGCAACGGATAAACAAGTTAATATTATAAATAGAAATTTTTTTCAACATCTCATTCAACCACAAGATTGACTTAATTTAGGAGTAGAAGAAATTACTGATTTTATTAATTCGGTCTCTTTTTTTAACAATAAGGCTAAAAATATCTATAAAACATGTCAGATACTTGTGGAAAAATATGATTCACACATTCCAGAAACCCTTGAAGAGCTTACGCAACTTCCATGAGTATGAGTAAAAACAGCAAAAGTTTTTCTCTCTGTTACAAAAAATGCACCATATCTCTGAGTTGATACACACGTACATAGAGTGTTAAATAGAATAGGAATTGTAAAAACTAAATCACCTCTTGAAACCGATAAAAAAGCTTCTCAAATATTTTCATCTGAAGATTTATCACCTCTCCATAATACATTAGTACTCTTCTGAAGATATCACTGTACGGCTCGAAAACCAAAATGTTATTCCTGCCCTATTCAACCATGATGTTCGTATAAAAACAAGAATCTTGAAGAAGTATAAAAAAAACTCCAAATTGGAGTTTTTTTATTTTTTATTTTCTGAGTGATTGATATAGGTCGATAATTTTTTCATATCATGTAATCTTTTTCTTTTTTCCATATCATCTTCTAATTGGTTCAGTTCATCATGAATAATATCCTCACAATCTTGATTATCATCAACTATATCTAGTATTCTAGAACGAAAATCTTGAAAGCTTTGCATAAATACTGGATCTACATGAGCCATAATGGCATCAAGTTTAGCTGACGTATCTCCTTTTTTTTGAGAACGTTGTGAATCAAAGTATTTTTGGAGTCAACTGCTTACTGGCATATTTGATATTTAATGTATATTTATTTTTATTTTTAGAGAGAAAATTTCAGTTCTCTCATTTCTTCTTGAGTGTTTTTATGCAATTGGTCTTTTCTTCGAGCAAGTATTCGTTGTTCTATAGATTCTATAGTTCGTCCAAACATTATTTCTTGTTCCGTAGCGAGTTCGATTTGTAATTTCAGGATACTGTTTGCTATCTCCTGAAAATTTTCGACAGTATTTACTTTTTTATAATCAGGAAGTAAGTCATAAATTTGTAAAAATTCATAGCAATCTTTTGCTGAGAATTTGTACTTCGTAAATAAATGTTCGAGTTTAGAATTCATAATTGAGTGTTTTTTTATTTCTTTCAGTATAAGAGCTAGAGTCAAAAAATCAAACAAGAGAATTTAAAACTATATTAATAGTATCATAGATTTTATTCTCCTACAAATAATATATGTTGACATTAGCTCCTACTTATTCGGCTATATTCTTTAGATATTTTTGGAACCATGTAAGCTGACGTTTCGCGTAATTCCGAGAATGTTGTTGAATGAGCTTCTGGACTTCTCATAGATCAATTTCTCATTTACTATAGCCCTCAAATTCCTGGTATCCTATTGAAATCAAGCCAGGATTTCAATAACTATATCACATATTCAAAATATTTTTTATTTCTTTTTCAAGTCATTCTTCAAACATTTGCAGGACTCTTTTATTTATTCTTTCATAGAGCCACTCTCTATATTCAAAAGATTTTAGTTGATCTGCAGATATTTGCAACTCATTAAATGGTCCATTTGGAGTCAAAAACAATACTTCATATTTAAGTTTTTTTTGCTGTCTAAATGAGCTTTTAGACTTTCAGGTCAATTTCTTCACTTCAATTGCTCTTTCAATATAGACTCTATTATTTGGATGGAGTTCTGCTGCATATTCTGGGTCTATTTCTTGAAGTATCCTATACATTTCATCATTACTTAAGCTCTCCATTTGAGCTCTGAGTTCGTAATCGGCTTCTACTTTTGGAAGATCTCTCTCGTAAATCAAACTATCTATGTAGAGACCTGTTCATCCCACAAGGAGAGGTATTTTATTTTCAGAGTGTAGTTTTCAAATGAGAGGTTCAGATTGTTCTTTAAAATCTCACACACTAAAATTCTCATCTGGATTTTTGATATCTATCATATGATGTTTCACTCATTGCATTTCTTCAGGAGTTATTTTTCCCGTTCAAATATCCATGTATTTATAGACTTGTTTGCTGTCGGTAGAAATAATTTCTGTTTCTAAAAATTTTGCAATTTCAATACTCATCTGTGTTTTGCCAGCTCCTGTCGGTCAAAAAATAACAATGACTTTTTTTTTGTCTGATTTTTTTTCTTGAAAGTTTTTTATTATTTTCAAATACATTTCATTTCACTTAATAAACAATTTTTCTGATTATATCTATGAAGACAAAATTTACTATAAAAAAATTTGACTTTAGAGTCTTCCTCAATAGTATTTGTCGCGCACTAGAGAGAAGTGCCACTTTAGCTCAGCTGGTAGAGCGCTCGCCTTGTAAGCGAAGGGTCGTCGGTTCAATTCCGACAAGTGGCTCCATTATAAAAAAACTTAAAAATCTCATCCAAAAAATCCTTTGGATCTCTCAAAAATTGAGAGTTCGGGTGAGATTTTTTATTTGGGCAGTTACCAGAGCGGTCAAATGGGGGGGACTGTAAATCCCCTGGCTACGCCTTCGGGGGTTCGAATCCCTCACTGCCCACCATTTTTTTTCAAAATACTACCTTGTTTGAAAAATAGTTCATTGAATAAATTATGCCCAAGTGGTGGAATGGTAGACACGCTGGTCTTAGAAACCAGTGCCGTAAGGTGTGGAAGTTCGAGTCTTCTCTTGGGCACCAAAACAATCCAAATTAAGTTTCTCTTGCGATAAGCTAGAGCGAATCGGAAGGAAAGTTACATCGAGCGAAAGCGAAGATGCAATCTATTCCAGTTAAATCTTATATTTTTGCACCGTATTATAGCGGGCAAGTAAAACACAGAAATATTATGAAACAAGCAATTCACCCAGAAACAAAAACAGTTCCAGTTATCTGTTCATGTGGAAATACATTTGATACAGAATCTACTATTAAAGAAGATGAAATTAGAGTGGAAATATGTTCAAAATGTCATCCATTCTATACTGGAGAAAAAAGAATTCTCAAAGCAGGTGCCGTTGATAAATTCTACGCACGTCAAAAGAAAATGGAAGAATTGGCAAAAAATAAAAAATAGTCACTTCACTTCAAAAAGACTCTCAGAATATTCTGAGAGTCTTTTTTGTTATTAAAAATTAAAACAAAAAAAATGGCCCGAGCAGGCCTGAATAAACATTGCTCGGGTTATTGTCATTACATCACGGAGATCAGTTTAGAACTGACTCAGTATGTAGAATGTGGTTTTTTGCTCAGCCTCATGATCTGTAGTTGTTTTACCTACATTTTCTTCTGAACTATTTCCGTAAACATCGACGTACTCTGTATTCCCATTTCTAGAAACCTTGAATAGCGATTTTCCTCCTAAATTATACATGTTAATCTCCTTTAGATACGTGTATTTATGTTGTCATCCTTTTAAATTGAACAAACATACTGATTATTGCATCATTATTAATGCAAATGTAGAATATAGAATTTTGACTAAACTGCAAATTTATTTATAAAATTAAAACAAAAAAAAATGACCCACGCAGGCCTGTAACGCGCGTGGATCTTTTGCATCTCAGTACAACACTACGTGGATTACTCCGCGGGATGTATTTGAGGATATTTAGGCTGCTCAGCCTTTGCACATTTATTTGGATTAGGGTTAAAGGGATTCTTTGGCCCTAATTCCATCCTACCACTTGGACTCAATAGGTCAGCTAGCTCAGGATCAGTGTTAAATAGTAATGTGGTCATTTCGAGCTCCTTGTTTATGCGCTACGCGCTTTTGTTTTTATACTTCTTTTTAAAGAAGCAATCCACTTAGATTATTCAAAGGGATGCCTATTAAGCTAAGAATTTTAGGATGAAAATCAAATAAATTAATACTTTTCTTAATTATTTGACTTAAAATATTTTTCTATATAATACTGCCATATTCATATTTTTGTTTAAGACCGTAGGCAAAGTCGCATAAGACCTACCGAGACAAAAGAGAAAGAAGATATTTTACTATATACTTCCCTAAATCTCTTTGCTCGCGCAAAGAGATTTTTTTGAAAATTATATGAATAATAAAAATTTTATTTTACTAGAACACAGATAATGGCAGTTACAAAACAACAAAAACAAGAAATACTTGCTGAACTTACAACAAGATTTAAAAATGCAGAGTCAATCGGTTTTGCAAAAACTACAACTCTTACAGTTTCAGAATTCGAAGGAATGAGAAATGATCTCAGAAGTGTTGGAGCAAGTTATATGGTTGCAAAGAAAACTCTTATCGTAAAAGCCATTAAAGATGCACTTGATATCGATATGGATCTCGATACTCTTCCTGGTCAAATTGGAGTGGTATGTTCAAACGAAGATGCAATTGCAGGTCTTGGAAAAGTAAATGACCTTGTAAAGAAATATAAAGGAGAAAAAATCGAATGGACTGCTGCTATATTTGAAGGAGAACTCAGAAGTTTAGAGGAAACAAAAGCTATTGCTGGAATGCCTTCAAGAGAAACACTTCTTGGAAGATTGGTTGGTTCTATGAAATCTCCTATTTCAGGTCTTGCAAGATGGTTTGATGCTGCCTCAAAAGAACTTGAAACGACTGGAAAAACAAAAGTTTCTGAACTTGACGCACCTTCTACTGAAGCTTCAGCTCCTGAAGTAAAAGAAGAAGCTCCTGTTGAAGCAAAAACAGCAGAAACTCCTGCTACTGAAGAAGTAAAAGAAGAAAAAACTGAAGCATAATTTTTGAATTAGCATATAAATCCTGATATTTTCAGGGTTTACTGCTAGCCCAAAAGCTAGAAACATTGTAGAGCTGTATTCAGTGTCTCGAAACAGAGATACTTCTCCTGCGGGATATTGGAACAAAATTCTACAATGAAAACATTATTTATTACTAATTATAAAAAGATGGCTGAACTATCTGGAAACTCTGCGAAGATTATGGATCTCGTAAAAGAACTTACTATCGTTGAACTTAACGACCTTGTAACTGCTATGGAAGAAGAATTTGGTGTTTCTGCTGCTGCTCCTGTTATGATGGCTGGAGGTGCTGCTGCTGGAGAAGACGAAGGACCTTCTACAGTTAATGTTGTACTTACTGCTGCTGGTGGTCAAAAAATCGCAGTTATTAAAGTTGTAAAAGAAATTACTGGTCTTGGACTCAAAGAAGCAAAAGATATCGTTGATAACGGTGGAAATGTTAAAGAAGGAGTTTCACGAGCTGAAGGTGAAGAAGTAAAAGCTAAGTTAGAAGAAGCTGGAGCTACTGTTGAACTTAAGTAATTCACACATATAATAAAAACACGATGGATTTTTCCTCGTGTTTTTATTATATATTCTCGGGATTGGCCAAGTGGTAAGGCAAGGGACTCTGAATCCCTCATCGTAGGTTCGACCCCTACATCCCGAACCATAAAAATAAAAAAAACTCTCAAGAAATTCTTGAGAGTTTTTTTATGAGAAAAATTTGAAGGTGAAATATATGACTCAGATGACAAAGGAAGAAATTACGACAATTACGAATCAATACCAGAGAAATACGAGAAATCTCCAGAATAATAGGAGTTTAAAGGTATTTTCAACAAGCGTAGCAGCAAGTGGGCTACTTTTGGAAATACTCTCAATACTTTTTTTATTATTAATGAGGTATTTTGAATATTTTTTCCCGAGAAAAAGAGTAAGGAGATATCGAAACATATTCTTTAAGATTCGAGATTTACAAATTCAGTCCTATCACCATCAAGATCTGCTCAAATTTTGGTACTTTTTACTGCTTCAGTATGTTGACCAAGCGTATGCAGGAATAAATCCTTCCCTTCACCGTATGGAATCACGAGTTTAGCTTCAATATTTTCAAATATTTTCACTGCATCTTTTGAGCCAATAATTATAAGAATATCGACATCTCAAAAAAATGTAACGATTTCTTCTTTGAGGTCAAAGCTATCTGAAGTAACAATACACATGTGTTTTCCGTCTATAAGAAATTTGTAGAAAAGAAGATCAGTATATTGCTTTACTTCAAGAAGATTCCCAGATTTTTCATACTCACCAGGATGCGTGACATTGTAGTCTTCCATATGAACGGTCTTTTCAGAAACATTAAAAAATATTTCTTTTTTATCTGCATTTTTTATGGAAAGTGTATCTGAATTTTTGTAAGAAATTTCTATCATAATTGTAGTTTTTTAAATAAAAAAGGGCTTGTTTCTATAAATGATTCCACTAAGATCAAATCTCACCGATATGTTTTTAATTTTTTCTATATCAATCCATTCATATCCAGTAAATCGTTCTTCTTTTCGTACAATAGGTTCTTGTGTTCCGTTATAACGAATGATAAAAATATATACATCTTTATCGATAACTGGATTTCATTTTAAATATCCAGCAGTGTAGGTGTAATTAAGCTTGGTTACAAACTTTATTATTTCTAAATCACTTTCTGGAATTCAGGCTTCTTCAGATATTTCTCTCACTGCTGTATCTTTTGCAACCTCTCCAGGTTCTATTTTTCATTTGGGAATAACAAGTTCCTCTTGCTTTCGTGAATTAAGCCATCGTAATAAAAGAATTTGGACCTTTCCATCATGTATTCTATAAACGACTCAACCCGAGCTTTTTTCGTATTTTCTAGCCATTATAAGGGTTTTTCGATGCTGTAAATGTATTAATTTTATAGTACTAAAAAATAAGTCTAAATCAAGTTCTTTTATTTTTGCATCAGAAAAAAATATATGCTAAAATTAGATTACAAAAACAAAAATACAAATAAAAAAAATACCATGCGAGAAACAGAAGATATACTTGCATCTCTTGAGCAAGAAGATACATCACAAAATTCTACTACAAATGAATCAATTACTCTAGAAGATAAGATAACATTTGAAGAATATTCTCTGTGAGAAAATAAAAATTCTACTGAGTTTTTTCCACAAGAAGTTTCCAAGGAAGAAATAATCCTAGCGAGCAACAAAAAAAATATTCTATGAGGAATTATTTTTTTCATAAAATATACATTTAGTTCTCTCGGAATATTTGTCGTACTACTTTTGCTTTCTAATTATAGTGCATACTGGAATCTTGCAGCAAGTTTTATTTATGCTGATGATTTAGAAACGAGTAAAAATTGACTCATTCAGTCTGTAGCAGCTTCAAATATCAGTGAAGAAAAAAAATCTACATCAGAAGTAGATACATTTAAACAAGTTTGAAACATTTCTGGATCTCAAACAGGGCTGCATGATATAAACACGTTTGTTGCACAAAGCAATAATACACCAATTGACTTAGGAATTGAGATAACTCCCTATGAAAATAGAATTGTAATACCAAAAATAGGAAAAAATATTCCACTCTTGGATATTACACAAACCAGAGTAGAAGATCAAAAAGAACTTGATGATATTTTTATGAAGGAACTACAAAATGGAGTAATTCGATATCCTGGAAGTGCCAAACCAGGGGAAGAAGGAAATTCATTTATTTTTGGTCATTCTTCTAACTTTCCTTGGGTTGAAGGAAAATTCAATGATGTATTCGCTCTCCTTGATAGAGTAGTATATGACGATGAAGTTATAGTATATTATGGACAAGAAAAATATATTTATAAAATTAGCTCAAAAAATGTTATTCGACCTGGTGATGTATCAGTTCTGAAACAAAAAAAGGATGATAGAAAACAAATTACACTTATGACGTGTTGGCCAATTGGTACCACCCTCAATAGACTTGTACTTACAGGTGAACTCGTAGAAATTCAAAAATAGTTATGACTGGATATACATATACATACCTAAGTCCAGAAGAAGTATTTGCACTTATTCCAAAGCTTACAGAAATGTGACTGTTAGATTTTATGCTCGCATGAATAGGATTTGCAATAGTAGTAATCTGAATATTTATAGTTATACCAGGAATCGTAATCACATTTAAAAATTATAAAACAAATAAGAGTAAAGCATGAAAGAAAAAGATTCTCACACAAATACTCTTACAAAAAGAAATCGAAGATGAAGTTGAAAAAGAAATTAAAATGGATAGTGAACAAAGAGTAGTTTAAGGACTACTCTTTTTCTTGTTTATAAAAATACTCTGCAAATGTTTCCTGATTTTCATGAAGTTTCGTAGCAAGAGGAAGTCATACATACCTCCAATGCCAAGGTTCTATATCATATCCATCAATTCAAATACCATTTTTATATGAATTTGTAAATCCATATTTATAAGCATGTATATCAAGCCACGAATAAAATGTCATGAGTCTTGGTGAGTTCTTCCAGTATGAATCAGAACTTGCAGACCAGAGATCTGCGGTAAGTCATGATTGATGTTCACTGTATCAAGCTTTGGCGCAAAGATTATCAGGACATCCTCCAGCTTTTATTCCTGCTTGATAGGTATAGCTTCTATAACTACTCACCACTACTATTTTTTCTTTAAATTCTCAATAAAAATCTTGAGCCAGAGATTCAAAATGATCGGCTGCTTCAGTTCTCATTTGAGCGTCTCATTTCGTATCTGAAATATAACTTCTTGAAAGCCTTCTCATATCGCTAGGAACATAAGATTTTTTGCTAAATGGTATTTTTGAATCTACATACTTTTGGAGCGATCCATCAGACACAAAATCTAAATTTTTAAAATATGCCTGTGCAGCTTTTTGCGCAGCTTCTGCTTCTATTTGTGATTTTATTTTTTCTATTTCTCATCTATCAGTAGTTCTATATTCTAAGAAATTTTTTATAGCTTCATCGACAAATTCATAATCCCAAAATCTAAAATGAGATCCTCCAGGTATTTCTACAAAATATGTATTTTCACCTGATATTTTTGATAATTTTTTTCCTTGTTCAAAAGCAATAAGTTCATCATTTGTCCCATGGATTATAAGTTTAGGAACTGAGATTTTTTTAATAGTATCTGAGGAGTTAAAAGTATTTTTATGGAAAAATATTTTTTGTACAGCAAATCAAAAACGAGACTCTGCCATATCATACATTGATAGATATGGAGCAAAAAGGAGAAGTGCATCTATATTTTTTCAAACTGCAAAATTGCTAGCAACTCCGGTTCCAATGCTATATCCCCATATAATAGTGTTTTCTTCTCTAATGGAGTATCTATTTTGAGCAAATCTATAGAGTTCTCGACTAAATTCATTCACTGTTTGTTCATAAGGAAATCAGCTAGATTTTCCATAACCTGGATATTCAAGAGCCAAAACATTATATCCAAGACTTGAAATATAATTTAAATCTGCATAAAAATAACTCAAATCTCAGCCATTTCCATGAAAATAATAAACGGTTTTTTCTGCTTCATTATTGATATACATCCCTGCTATTTCTTCTTGCTTATATGTAATTTGAATCTTATCGTAGCTATAATTTAGTTCAGGAAATGATTCATCTTTCAGTGAAAGAGTATTCATATACACGCCAGGAAAAGCAATAAATCACTCTATTTTTGCAATAAAAATCATTCAAAGGAGCCAAAAAAGTGTGACTCCAAAAAAAATCCAAAAAATTATTCTACTCGCTCTATTAGGAAGATATTTCTGATAGGGTTGCGTAATTTTTTTGTAAAAAATAAAAATCTGATTTTTGAGTTCTTTTAGGATTTTTTTTATACTATTTGAGTTCATGTTTCAATTTGTTCTAATAATTTACTGACATCATAGAGTTTTTGAGTAGGACTATATTTTCATGTACTATCTTTTTCTATAAGATCAAAATTTTGAAATTCTGTAAGTCTTGAAGAGATTGTAGTTGCTGTTACATGTGGAAATTCTCTACGAATATCTCAAAATGATAATACACCTTTCATACAAAAAGTTGCCATAATGTGAGTGGACCATTTTTTTCCTAAAAGTCAGAGAAATGGTGAAAGTGAACAATGATTCATTATTTTGGTATATTAATTGATACTAGTTTGCGATTGCTATAAAATAATAGCCTCATATAATGAAAATACAATCTTATATTTTAAAAAAATTATTATGGATATGATACTCAATGACCTTGGATGGAGATATGCTACAAAAAAATTTGATACAGAAAAAAAACTCTCTGCTGACCAAGAAAATACTATAAAAGAAGCTCTTCGTATGACTCCCTCAAGTTTTTGATTACAGCCATGGAAGTTTGTGTTTGTAAAAAATCCTGAACTACGAGAAATGCTCAAAGAACACGCATGGGGACAAAGCCAAGTTACTGATGCAAGTCACTTGCTTATACTTTGTAGAGAAAATGAAGTAGATCAAAACTTAGTGAATGAATATTTTGAAGACATGAAAAAAACTACCTGAGCAGGAGAAGAAGATATTAGCGGGTATAAAAATATGGTAACTTGATTTGTCTGAAACCTAGATTCAGAAGATGCAAAAATTTGGGCTGAAAAACAAGTGTATATTGCTCTTTGAAATATTATGACCGTGTTAGCTGAAATGAAAATTGATTCATGTCCCATGGAATGATTTGATTCAGTGAAGTTTGATGAAATTCTCGAACTTCAGGATAAATGAATATCAAGCGTAGTTATTCTTCCTATAGGTTTTAGAGCCTCAGATGATAAATATTCTGAAAATCAAAAAGTACGATTCGACCAAAATCATTTATTTCTTGAAATATAAAAACTTTGAACACTTATACCCTATTTCCCTCTCATGAAAGGTGAACTTCTGATTTATGATGGCTCAAAAGTAATTTTAGTTTTAGTTTTGCTGACTATTATAATCCACTAAGAATGTGATTTTGAACACTTCGAGTCATTAATGATGATTGGGTTGCTGCGTGAGAATGATTTTGAAAGCATCCTCATAAAAATATGGAAATTATTACCATCCCACTTTCATGAGCATTAAAGCATCAAGATTCTATGGGAAACTATGAAGAACTTCCTGTTTGAGAAGTACAATCAATGTCAGCTGGATCTTGAGTTCTGCATTCAGAAATGAATGCCAGTGATGTCCATCCAGTGGAACATTTTCAGATTTGGATTCTCACTCGAAAAGATAATATAGCTCCTCAATATTCTCAGAAATCTTTTTCACCAGAAAAGAGAATAAATACGTGGCAACTCCTTGCATGACCAGATTCAGACTGAGAGAATGTCCTTATCAATCAAGATGCATATATTTCTCGAGCGATACTTGAATCTTGAAAAACCCTCAATTATAGAAAATATAATTCAAGTAATGGAGTATATCTTATGAACATAGATGGGAGTATACAGGTTTGAGAAAATATTTTAGAAAAAAGAGATGCAATCTGAATTTTATGAAATGAAGAAATAATAATCTCTCCTGAAATAGATTCAGATATACTGCTCTTAGAAGTTCCAATGTAATATAAAAAACTCTCAGAATTATCTGAGAGTTTTTTTATGAATCATTAACAAAAATCACTGTAGATTTATATTATTATATCTAATCACACAGAAGTATTTTCACCAAACTCTGGAATTTTAATTCATCCTGTTTCACATAGATTTTTGATATATTCGCCTTTTATTTTTTTCACTCCGTGGGATATTTTTTTGAGTTCTCCATTTTTTTCTGAATAAAAGTCTATTCTTATGATTTTAGATTTTATTTTATTTTCATGAATTAATTTCTTATAACTGTTTGGAAGTAAATCTACTATTATATCAACATTTTCTGAGTTCAGTGCTTGAGTGATTTTCTCTCACCAAAAAATGTAGAGTCATTTTGTTTCGACTGGAAGTTTATAGTTTCAAATGACATCATCTGATTTTAATACTCCATACATTCATGAGAGGATTAAAAAATTATCTTTAAAATAATCTTTTCCTTGCTGAGTCATTCAATCGTAATCAATAGCAGTATACATCACTCAAGAATACCTTTCTATGGCTGGCAAAATGAGAGAATTTTTAATATTTTTATTCAGCTCTCTTCCCTCTTCAAATCTTTTTCCACTACATTTTAAATCTTTTTGGGTAGCATTATTGGCAATTTCTCTAGGTTTTTGAAAAGGAAAACTCAGAGTTTCTGTTCAAATTTCTCATCAAGATTTTTTTCCTTCACTCGGAGGAAGGAGATATATAATTTTCATAAATTCCTTAATTTTTAAACATCTCATTTTTCCATCATAGCTAGCGTGAGTTTGATATCAAAATATGTAATATCTTTATGTCCAGCTGCTTCAAGTTTTTCTTTTATTGGTCTGAGTTCTGTATTTTCAAAAAGTGCATCTGACTCAATAGCTTGCTTTATTATTTTTGTTTTTTCATATTCAACCATTTTCATAATATCTAGTAATGAAATATCTGAACTGGTATAAAGCGTTACTATATGAGACTCAATGGTTTGAGTTCAGAGCTGTCTCGTCGCTGCTATTTCTGGAAGAGACTTATTTTGTTTGAAAAGTGCGAGTGTTTCTTGATAGGTATTTCATTTTCATGAACTTTTTCAAGCAGACATATTTCATGTTTTTTTTGAAGAGCTAGAACTATGAATATTCACTCATACTTTTTGAAGTACATAGGTATTAAGTTCAGGAAGCATATCTTGGATATATTTGTCTTTATAAACCGCTGCTGAACCAATTTCTGTTACTCATAATAATGGATATTTTCCATCAGTTTTAAAGAGAAAATCACACATTTGTAGAGATTCAAACAAAGCATTTACTGCAGCACTTGAATATTCTCTGAGTGCTCCATAATGCTCATATAAATCTAAATTCCAGTCAGAAATTCTCTTTTCGTTGCTTCCAAGTAGGACTTTTGCTATCAGTGTTTGACCAAATTTCTCATTGTATTTTTTTACTGTTTCAAGAATAATTCCGTAACTACTGGCTGGAACGAGCTTATCTTTTTGTTCACTCGTAAATTTATTTCACTCGAGACAATAATCACAGAGTCCACAATTATCTTTGAGATTTTTTACATCCTCTACATCTCCAAAGTATTCTAAAATAAATCTTTTTCTACAACTTGGATAAAACAAAAGCCTTTTAATTTGTTCGAGCTTAAAATAGGCTTCATCTTTGAGGAGCTCTTGTCGCTTCCAATCAATCATGAGATGTGCGTGCTGTCTCTTTTCTTGAAGCAGTGTCAATCATCGTCATCTAAAATCTGATTCTCGGTCTGTTTCCTCAAGTCACCTACGAAGTACATTATATTTTTCCAAAATTTTTATAATACTCCCAACAATCATATCATTTCCAACTCCAGATTCACTGGCCATAACATAGTATGTTTTTGCAACTCTCGTCCCTGAACCTTCTCAAATTTTTGATTCTTTATAGAGATAATCATAAAAATCTAAAATAAGTTTTTTTTCTGGATAAGTATTATCAATAAAAAATTCTTGAATTTTCGTATCTCCATAACTTGCAAGTACAATCCCATAACTCATTCTCGCGTCACGTCCAGCTCTCCCAACTTCTTGATAATAATTTTCTATACTACCAGGCAGATTGTAGTGGATGACAAAACGAATATCTTTTTTATCAATTCCCATACCAAAGGCATTGGTGGCTACCATGACTTTATACTGGTCATTCATGAATTTATTTTGTTCTGATTCTCTGACATCAGCTGATAAATCTCATTTATAGACTCCCGTTTTAATTGATTTTGAAAGCAAGTATTCACTCAGTTCAATCACATGCTTTCGACTCGAACAATATATAATCCCAGTTCCAGGAGTTTTTTCTATAATTTCAAGAACTTTTTTTTGCTTATCTTCTTTTGCTGAAATTTCTCGAACTACGAGAATAATATTTTTTCGATCAAAACCTGAAATAAATTCTTTATAACTTTTTAAGCCAAGTCTTTCTACTATATCTTTTCTTACTTTCAGCGTTGCGGTTGCAGTTAATCCAATAATTGGAAAATTTCTCTGAGAACCAGAAAGGCTCTCAATGAAAGTTTTAATTTTCATATAACTTGGACGAAAATCATGTCCCCACTGAGAAATACAGTGCGCTTCATCTATGGCAACGGCTGCGATTTTTACCGTTTTTAAAATCCCAATAAACTCATTTGAATTGAGTCGCTCAGGAGCAATGTAGAGAAATTTAATAGGGTTCTCATCATCATTTGAAAAATACCTTAGCTCGTGCAAGATATCTTGTTTTTCACGTCCAGAAAGAGTCGAATTAATAAGTTCGGCTCGAATTCAAAGTTCACGAAGACTATCAACCTGATCTTTCATAAGAGAAATAAGAGGAGAAATAACAATCGTAATTCCTTCTCGTACCATTCCAGGAAGTTGATAGGTTAAAGACTTTCATCCTCATGTCGGCATAAAAACAAGCGTATCTTTTCACGCAACGATATGCTCTATTATTTCTTGTTGTCAGTCACGAAATGACTCCAGACCAAAGACATTCTGAAGGATATTTTCTATATTTTTTTGCATAGACCCATTATGCTCCATTTGTTTTTTAATTCAACTGAAATACAAATAATTTACTTAATTTTGAAGCGTGAAAATAAAATGGTACAATGAATATATACATTCAAATAATTTAAAAAATGAGCATAGAACAATCTCCTGAAGAAAATGAGGAGTTAGAAATATTAGTAGAAAAAATAAATGTATTTTTTCTACTTTCTGAAGGTGAAACTGAGGCATTAAAAATGACGAGTGAATGAAAAAGACATAAACAAATAGCACACGAATTGCAACTGACTGAGTCAGCAATAAAAGAAAGAATTAGATGAGCTAGAGAAAAAATTTCTAAAAATCAGAATTTTTCTTCGAGTTATGAAGGATTTTATTGAGAGATTAAGTGACTTGCAGAAGCTATTTCATTAATAATTTGACTCCACAAAAATGATATTTTGTCAGATAAAATATTATTTTTAGAATGAATGAAAATACTCACTATTATAAGCTCTGAAAATGGCAAAGAAAGAGCGTTTAAAATAAAAATTGACCATATAGCAAGAAAGGAAAATTGATTAAATAAGAAAGTTTCTGGTTCTAAGAAAAAATGATTAAATACGCAAGTTTCTGGTTCTAGGAAAAAATTTAAATGAAAGGTCCACAAAACTATTACTTCTTCATAACTTCATTTCCGATTTCTTTATATTTTTCGTAATATTCTTCCACAAATTTTCTACATTTTTTATCATTTGGAAGATACACTCAATTTTCTTTTACAACAAATTCATAGAGGAAATTTCCTGCTTCCATTTGATTTAAGTAGGTGAAAATGAGTTGTGTATAGGTTCCAGTGAGTAAATCTTTAAAAATACTGAGCGTTTCAGGCGAATAGTGAAAAGAAATTTTTCCAAACCTATAAGTCAAAATTCATGATTCAAAAAGAACGTGAAGATGAATGAGGCATTCACAATAATACGGAAGAATATCCTCAACTTCTCTATATCTCATCATTCGAATAGAACGAACGAGATAGGTAATAAGAACATCTTCATCAAGCTCAGTATTTCATCCAGCGATAAAATAAGCTACTATTCATCCAGCTGTTGCCTTAAATTCTTCTATATTTTTAAAAAGTCATTTTTCCCCCATGGCAAGTTCACTTTGAGGAGTGAGCCAGAGCGTGTGCCCAAATTCATGACCAATAGTTTCTATATCATAAATTTCATAATATCTGTTTGCATCTCAGGCTAGAAAAGCTCTATATTTTTCTAAAATTTGACTATCTATCATCTCATAATCAAGCTTCATTTTAGGAGCTGATTTTTGTGATTCAAGGACGTACTTTGGGAAGGCAAAGATTTTCTTTCCGTAGATTTTACTGACTTCTCCATCATTTGGAACGACTTGAGCACTGTAGGCTCAAGTTAAAAATGAAGCGTACTGTAACACAGGAGCTCAAATATAGAGTTGGACTTTTTTTTGATTCTGAAGTGAGTATTGATAACTTTCATTAAAATTCTCTCGTCCAATTTCATCAAACATCGCTTCATACATATGTTCGATATTTTTAGATACGTGAGATTCCATAAGACTTGGGTCTGAGAGTCGCATATCAAACTCTATAGCCACACTTCGTCTATACGCATCATCATAATATTCCATGAGATGGCCTGGTTGTACCGGTGTATCAATATCCATCCAAAGAGTATCTACCTCACTCCATTTTTGTACACAGTGGTTTACATTCGTTTCATTCAAAGCTTGTTGAACCGCTTTGAAATATGCAATATAGGCTTGTTTTTTATTATAGACTGGATCTTCAAGTTGTTCTAAATTTTTGATAAAAATATCATAGGCTTGTGATATTTTTCAAACTTCCTCTGGAAAAGCTTCTGCGTAACTGACAGAAGTGTATCACTCTCCTGATTTTTGTAATACTGAATAACATCTATCTGCAATTTCTCCATGATGTCCCAGGTCAAAGAGATTATTTTCTTCTAAGAAAAAAATAATTGCATCTTGATTATCATTAAACTTTGCCTCAAGTTCTCTATTTTGTTCAAATAATATTTTTCTGTTCCAAACAAGAAAAAGATTACTATAGAGTTTACCAAGAGTATGAGTTCACTGAAATATTTCCATATAAAATTCTGGAAGAAGATTTTGAGATTTTAATTCGCTTAAGAAAATCTCTTGTTTTTCTTGATAATAGTGACTCACGTAGCTATAACTTTTCTCAAAAATCTCATCTCTCTGTTGTTGATTATATCAAAGTTTTGTAACATATACATCAAGTGATTCACATTTTTTATCTGAAAGTCGAGCACTCACAGCATATCTTGATGTTGCATTTTTTTCTAAGCCTAAATAATCAAGAAAATTATCTAGAATTTTTTGAGCAGCAAGATCGTCATGGACTCAATTACTGAGCGTGTTGAAATGAGATTCAGTTGCTTCAAAGAGTCAGTGAATTTTTGTTATATTTTTTTCAAATTGTTCCTGTGTCATAAATATTATGTATCAAAAAAGTAGTATAAATACATACTACTTTTTGTTTATTAAATGTAAACCCGAGAATAATTTCTCTTATGCTCTATCTTTTGGTATAATTTTTAAAATTCTCCTGTCATGTAGTTGAATTCCTTCTCTATTGAGTTCTACGCGAAGAGTCCAGCTATATTTTTGTGGTTTTCAAGCCCTATTATAGTATCATCGATGTATGAGTTTTGTGTCGGTATCTTTTGTGAGTTCTGGAATCTCATCTAACTCAGGTAATGTAAAATCAAAGGTAAAATTTTGGCTGGTTCATGATACATAGTGCGCAGCATCTGCAAGTTCTTGAGAAAATCTTCTAATTTCCGATTTCATAGAATTCGATCGACCATGTGCATAGGCTACTTTTCTTTCACGTAAAATAAGATGAATAGAAACACCATCGGTATTCATATCTCTTTTTGTATGTAATCGTACACTTCCATGGATAATCTCTCCATAATGAAATACTTTTTGAGGAATGTTAATCTTAATATTTCCCTTCAAAAATTTCCTAAATTGCATACAAAGAATGTATCAAATTAAACCTAAAAAAACAAAGGCAAAAAGTGAAAGTATAAATATTTGTAGCATAATAAAAGACTAAGAAGTATCTTAGTCTCTAATTATAGGAATTTTATTTAAAATTGCGAGTGATTATTTTTTCCATCCGTAACTATTTCCTCCAGAATCACGTGATGAGCCACTCGAAGAATTTCTTGATCGACTTGCTCAAGCTCCTTTGTATCCCGAACCACCAGAACTTCGACCTCCTCCAGAGAAGCCACTTCAACCTCCTTTGTATCCTGAACCTCCTGAGCTTCGACCTCCTCCAGAGAAGCCACTTCAACCTCCTGAAAATCCTCTACTACCTCCTCCTTCATTATTTCGAGACTTTGCTTGAACCACGAGTGGTTTTACTCTATCTTTTGCTTTATAAAAATCAAGAACTTGTTGCGCGATATCTTGTTGGAGATTCATATAAGAAAATTTTTCGAGAACGTCAATTTTTCCAACATCACCAAGTCGAATCCCTACTTCTTCTTCGAGCATTCTGATTAAACTTCCAGGATCAAGATTATCCATTTTTCCTTTTGCGATAAAGATTCTTTGTTCTCCGTTTGGAGCCATTTGTGGAGTTTCAGCAATAATATTATATGATTTTTCATCAAACTTATCTGCGTGAGCATCTTTGAGAATTGCAGCAAGTACAATTTCTGGAGTTCCTAGTTCGAGTAAACTTTTTGCCATTGATTCAAAATCTGAAAGTTTTGCATCACTGATAAGGTTTCAAATATTTTCAACCATTCTCTTTTTTTGTATTTCTACTACTTCTTTTGCTCCAGGAACTTGTCCTTTTGTCATTTTTTGTTTGAGAAGTCTTTCAATTCCAAAGAGTTTTCTACTATCTGTTCGTGAAACGAAGTTAATAGCAGTCCCAGTCTTCCCAGCTCGAGCCGTTCGACCAATTCTATGTGTGTACACTTCAGCATTATCTGGAAGAGAATAGTTTACGACGTGAGTCAGGTCTTCAACATCGATTCCTCGAGCTGCAACATCAGTAGCTACGAGAATAGATATTTTTTTAGATTTAAATCGTGCAAGTACTTTTTCTCTGTTTTTTTGTTCAATATCACCGTGAATTGCTTCAGCTTTGATTCCTCGACCAATAAGTTTTGATGCTACTTCATCAACATCCATTTTTGTTTTACAAAATACGATTCCATAAAAATCTTCTGTCATATCAATCACTCGAGAAAGAGCTTCAAACTTATTTCTTGGAGCTACCTCGTAGTAAATTTGTGTAATTCTATCTGAAATAGTTGTTTTCGATTGAATCGCAACAGTATCATAATTATGCATATATTTTTTCGCAAGCATAAGAATTTCTCTTGGCATAGTTGCAGAAAAAAGAAGCGTTTTTTTATTGTCTGGAGTATGAGTCAAGATTTCTTCGATTTCTTCTCGAAACCCAATATTGAGCATTTCATCAGCTTCATCTAAAATGAAATAAGCTATATTTGAAAGGTCGAGAGTTCTTTTTGTAATAAGGTGATCCTTTACTCTTCCTGGTGTTCCAACTACAATATGTGCTCAATTTTTTAATTCTCGAAGTTCATCTCGAATATTTTGTCCTCCGTAGAGAAGTGTGATTTTTACTTTTGGATCAGCAAATGACTTAATCTCATTAGCTACTTGAATCGCAAGTTCTCGAGTTGGAGCTAAAATCATAGCCTGAACTCATCTTGCAGAAATATCGAGTCTATCTAAAAGTGGAAGTCCAAATGCTGCAGTCTTCCCTGTTCCTGTTTGTGCTTGACCAACGATATCGTTGTCACCATTGAGCAGAAGTGGAATAACTCCCGCTTGAATATCTGAAGGATGAATATATCATTTTTTTTCAATTGCCGAGAGAAGTTTTTCTGAAAGACCTAAGTCTCTAAAAGTAATTTTATTCTCAGGAGTCGCTGTTGTTTCTGTCATGTAAAATTTTTACAAAAAATAAAAGAGACACAATCCTAAAGCCTCGAAAGCCGTAGGAACCTACATACAAAATACTAAAAAATCTCGCAGTGAAGAGATTTCCAAGTGTATTTCGCGTGTGGAGTGTCTCTTCTAAATGGTCATCAGTAATTGCTTACCGATGTATGTCGACGCAGACTATACAAAAATATTTTATGATTGCAAGTTTTAATTTCAATTATTTGCCAAATAATAAATAATATGTTTAAATATAAATATATTACTTATTAAAAATTAATTATGGCATTAGACGCAACTCATTTCTGAGGACAAATACTTGATACAAAAGAAGCAGTTTGAGCACTTAATCCTTATGGAAGTATTTCTAGTTGATATGAAAAAAATTCATTACAAAAAGAATATTTTGATAATTTGGAAAGTGCAATCCAAAGTAAAGTTGAAACACTTTCAGCTTATCTTTATAAAAGACAAGATTTACTTGATGCGATTACGTATCAAATAGAGCAAGGAAATACTTTCAATGCTGAAACAATGATGATGCAAATAGTTGAATCAATTAAGAGAGTAAAAAAGGATGAAACTAAAATGGAATACTTTGAGGCTATTCATGATCTAATTGAAATACTCAAACTCTCAAATTTTGGTGACCAAATAGATGCTACAAGAAATAGAGTAAAAGAAGTATTAGAATGAGAACAACAAGAACGACTCGCAGCGTAAATAAAATTTTTAAAATAAAAAATCCTCTTAAATGAGGATTTTTTTTAAAGTTTTATTCTTCGGAGTAAAACTCCAGAACCAAAAACTACTAAAATAATATAAATCCAAATATTTCCTGTGAGTAATACTGGGAATATCTTAGCAAGGATAATTCAGACAATAACCATGATAAGCTTAAAGAGTGCAACTTCTTCTAGAGAAAAAGTATGGACTACTTTCATGGAAGCTTGAATATATTTTTGTATGTAGGTCATATACTTAGGATTTATTAGTAAATTATGCAGATTAGACCCTAGTCTTTAATTTCCTATTAATAATGAAAACGTAGTAAAAAGCATAGAAAAAAATATTCCGAAAACAACAAATCAAATTATAATCAGTAGCATTGATTTTTTTGAAACATTATTCAAGTACGCTAATCGTTTGATCAATATAATAAAATAAAAGATTGCAAATATCAGAATCGGAAAAATTGCAATATAGAGTGGAGCTGAAAATACTGAATAAGCAGCTGTTTCTGGCAAGAATTTTAATGAAGGAACTATCATTTTTTCTAAAATGAAAGTCACTCAAAATTTATTCCATAATTGAAATACTGGAATTAATATCACATATACTATTACAATGATGGTAGAAATAATAGAAATTAACAAAATATTATTTAATACTTTTTCAAATATATTTCATTCTGATTTTTTAATAAATCTCCCAATAGCAAATATAGAAATAATATATATCGGTAAAATAAAAAAACCTATCAAATTTTCATATCAACTTAAAAATATTTGTATAAAGAATTCAACTATTACTATCAATACTACAATTCAAAATTTAATTTTTTTATCTAATCAGATAATTGCATCAATAACTTTTGTAGGAATTATAGATAAACTTAATATATTTTTTAGAAAATTTAGCACAAACATGGTAGAAGTTTATAGTATAAATTTTATTTATAGTATCTATTTAGAAGAAATTTGATAATTTTTTTTGACACTCAGAAAATAATAAATATATTATATTTACTTAATTGATACTAAGTCGCAATTATGAATATTGAACATATACTAAAACAACATAAAAAAAATGTAACTCCAGAAAGAATTCAACTCTTTGAATCGATGGACGCAAAACATATTTTCTCAGCGAGTGATATTGAAGCAGAATTTCCAAAACTCTCTCGAGCAAGTATTTTTAGAACCCTGAAGCTCTTTTTGGAACTGTGAGTGCTTCGAAGACTTCCTCTCTGAGAAAATGGTGATATGTATGAAATAGAACATGAGCATCATCACCACGAGCATATGAAGTGTCAGACTTGTGGAGATATACTGAGTTTTGATTCTGAAGGAATATGCCAAAAAATATTTGAAGCTGCAAAAAAACAATGATTTATAATATCAGAGCATTCACTCTGAATATTTGGGACATGTAAAAAATGTATTTCTTAAAAAAAGAATGATTATGAATAAATATTGGTTTCGACAAAAAAATTATGGCTATGGATTCACTCCTATTAGTTGGGAATGATGGCTGATGACAATCCTGCTTGCTATACTCATTGTATGGATGGTACGATTACAAATAAATATTATTGCTGAAAATTTTATAGGTTTATTAATCGTTCTTCTTGAAATTGCTATTGTCTCAATAATATTTTTAAAACTCTCTCAAAAAAGAAGTACATGAACTCTCGGCTGGAGATGGGGAAATAAAAAATAATTTTCTCTATTTGAAAATAAAAAAGTATTTGTAGTATCACACTACGTATTATTGATATGTAATAAAATGTCTTATCTTGTCCCCTTTATTCTGCTTATAGCTATTTCATCAAGTTGATTTTTTCTGTACGGAAAAAAGAAAATTTCTAGATGTATTTTAAATATGCTCATTGGCCTATGAGCGGGTTCTATGATTTCTCTGGCACTCGTGCATATTTTCCCAGAAGCTCTTGAAGAAAATGCTTTTGCTGTCTATAGCTTTATTACTGGATTTTTACTCATATATTTAGTAGAAGAATTTCTCACTCCTCATCATCACGATCATGAACATGGAAATCATAGTCACGAAGATCCACATGAACATTATGATCACGTTGCCATGGTCTCCTTTATTTGAGTCTTCATTCATACGCTATTTGATGGAGTATGAATAAGAGCCTGATTTTGATTCTCACCAGAGATTTGTTATGCAGCAATATTTGCAGTCGCCTTACATCAAATCCCTGTGTCCCTTTCTCTTGCTGCTATATTTCGTGAAAGTAAATTTTCAAAACATATTCAACTCATACTTCTCTGACTTTTTGCCATAAGCTCAAGTATTGGTTTTTTGATTTCAGATGTAATATTTATGTTTATGAGTGAAAATATAATCCCAGTAATTGCAGCTTTTGCTGGAGGTTCTCTTCTCTATATTGCAACGACTGATCTCATGCCTGTGATTCATGCCCAGAATCAAAAAAAATATCTCAGCATCATTTCTTTTCTCATAGGATGTATCTGAATGACTCTGATAAAATTCTTTGAATAATAAAAAAACTCGCAAACGCGAGTTTTTTTATTATTAATTTCTTTCTGCTTGAAAAATATAGTAATCATAGCCAATAACAGAAGCAGCATAATTCAGAACGGCTACTGTTTTAGAATCTGCAGAATTATTATCTTTCTGCTTTTGAATTTTTTGAACAATAGCTGGAAAAAAAGATTTTTTTATATAGCTTCTCCCCTTTTCATTCAAAGCTTCGTCTCTATATGCTTCTCAAGTATTGGTACCCGAATAATAATTATTTTTTTTGAAATATGATTTCATAATAGCAAAAATTCTATCTTGTTCTGCTGAAGTAAGTTCTTGCGTTTCTATACAATTTCCATCATAGGCAGTTGGAATCATCCAGTCACTGGTATCACTTTTTCCTTGTGAAATCGTCGTAAAGCTTTCACCACTAATACTACATACTGGATCAATAGTAGTGTTTGCAAAACGAGCTTGATCTCACATATCTGCTGCTTGAGCTCCTGCAAATGAAGCTAAAATAGTTCATACAACAAAAGTTCCTATATATTTTTTCATTCTAATACATTTAAAAAATAAACTTCTTATGTAGTATAACGAAGAACTAATAATTGAGTGACAAAAAAGAATAAAAAAATTATTACATTTTTCTTACATCTTAGCCTTAGAATAGTTTCTATTAATTATTAATGAACAACATTATGGCACACAACGACCACGCAAATATTGGACTTGAAAGCGCTGATATTCAAAAAATTTCAGATATTTTACAAAAATATCTTGCTACTGAGATAGCACTCAATCTCAAAATCAGAAACTATCATTGGAATGTAGAAGGAGCTATGTTTCGAGATCTTCATTTATTTTTCGAAGGACTCTATAACGACGGAGCGCAGTACGCTGATGAAGTAGCTGAAAGAATAAGAATGCTTGGAGTACATACTCACGCAAGTATGGCTGAATATATTGAAATGACCATCATTTCAGAAGAAAAAAATATTAGCCTTCCTGCTATGGAAATGCTCGCTAATTTGCTTAAAGATACTGAAACTATCATACGAGAAATGAGAAAGGACATAGATATAGTGTGAAAAATGGGTGATCAAGGAACCGAAGACTTTCTTACGGCACTCATCCAAAAACATGAAAAAGATGGTTGGATGATTCGAAGTTTATGTAAAAATAAATAATCTAAAAAAACTAAAAAATCTCGCAGTAGCGAGATTTTTTAGTTTAAGAGAGATACGTAATAAGTCATTCTATAGTATCTTTTCATGGATTTCAATCTATTTGCTGCTGAGTTGAACCATCAAAATTTAGATATTCAGCTTGAATTATTTTAAGAGCGTTTCCAGATTTATTTCCCCATAGGGCATCTATAGTCCCCATAGTATTTCTTACATCAAGCATTGAAATTGCTACTTGAAAAATATAAGCATATATAAGAGAGTCAGGACGTACAAGAGGAAATTTTTGTCATCGTATACTTTCTAAAGCTCTGAGTAAATCCGCTCTTGATTCAATTGGAGGGAGTAGGTTTATTTCTGATTCCGTGAGTCTTGAAAAACTTATTTCATTATGGATACTTAATTCGGGAGTTTCTTCTTGCAATACTTCTATTTCTACTGGTACATTTTCTGGATCAGGAGTACCGTAATCAGGATGTTCAAATGGAATTCCTAAATCTGGAACATCTTTATCAACGGGTCTATTGGGATCTAGATAGCTTATAGGTGGGAGTGTTGTTGTCGTTATTTCTTCGGGTTCAGTAAACTTTGAAGTTACTCAATCTTCAGAATTATTTCTAATAATTGGGAAAATAGGGGCAGTCCTATTTAAATATTCATTTTGATTTCATCCTATGTAGGCTGATATTTCTCCACTTGGAGCTATTGGCTGAGTTGGTCAAACGGTCATGATAGCAAGATTTTGTAATTGTTGTTCTTGCGTCTCGCATAAAAGTATCTTTGCATCAATAGTTGCTTTGAGTTCATTAATTTTGATAAGAGTCATTCCGTCTATACTTTGTAATCCTGCAATTGCAGTATTAATTTTGGAAATTTCAGTATTTAATTGCAGTCTTACGGTTCAGATATCTAACAATAATGTATCTATCTTTGCATTTGTTAGCGTATCAATTTCTCATAGGAGTTTTATAGACTCACTTAGAGTAGCTACTTGATTATTAAAACTCTGAATCTGAGAAGAAATATTTTGAATATCTCATTCAATCAATCTGATTTTTTCTGTGAGTGCATTATTATCTTCAATGAGAAGATTCACTCTATGTTGTTGCATATCTTTATATACAGCATCTCGTACTACGGAAGATTCTGAATCTATAGTATTTATTCTTTCCATTTCAGAACCTGTCATATCATCAATCGAAGTATATTTCGCAATATCATACCATTCTGGTTTCTGAATATTTGTATTTCAAGAAGAGATTGTTCCTAGAAAATCATTATTTCTTAGGCTTATATTTTTTACAAATACATTTAAGTCTCAATTTGAAAGTTCAAAAATTATTTCTCTTTCTTCTGGTTCTATAATTTTTTCATCGTATTCAAAAAATCAAGAACCATCTTTTATAATAACCTTTGTTTGAAGATACTCTCTATTAATTTCATAAATATCCTGAATATTAAAATCAAGCCCAGCAAGATCTATTATTTTTTGTAATTGCAGCATTCAATCTATATCATGTACCATGAATCATTGTATCAATGAATCTTGAAGTATATCTTGGAGTACACATTTTGATCTCTCATATACATTTTCAGTATCATTTCCCAGAGCTTCATACAGAGTTGATATAGTCTCAGTATCATTTGAATCAAGTTTTCAATCTGATATCATTTTTTGAATTAATTCATCGAGATTTGAATTATTAGCGTTTGAGTCCTGAACTCACTCTGAATTTGAAATTATATGTTCGAATCCCATGATAGAGTTAATTAGAAATATATAACTATATTGTAACATAAAACTCTATAAATAGTCAAATTAGGAATGATAATACATAACTCATACAAAAAAAAGGTACATTTAAAACAATTAACATTGAAAATATGAAATGAAAAAAAATACAAATAGTGTGACTTGGATAGAACTTTTCTTTGATTTAGGATATGTAGCACTTATCGCTCAGCTCGCTTATAATATAGTTCCTGAAGATGGACTCCTTTCTCTTTTTAAATTTTTGATAGTTTTTATTGCTGTATTCTTTCTATGGTGGATGACAACTGTAAATCGAAACTTGGATGATACTGAGGAGTCTATAAAAATTTTTCTCATACAAATACAATTATTTTTTATTATGACTATTTCTATTCTATTACATAGTATAGAAAACTTGGGAATTCAATATATACTAGCAGCGATATTTGCAGCAAGACTGACCATATTGTGATTAATCTATCTTCATAAAAAAAGTACTAATAATAATCTTGCTTCAAATTCCAGATGAAATTTACTTGTATGATATTCTATTTCTACTGTATTATATTTACTCATTGCTTTTATTTGATGAGAACTTATGTATTTCTATTTTATTCTTCTGATAGTTTATGATTTTCTTCTTCCAGAAATTAAGGAGAAATGACATAAAAATCCTCTGTATAAACTTGATAATAATCTCATATATGAGAGGTTATGACATTTTAAAGTTTTAGTTATTGGTGAAAGTATTCTCGTAGTTTCGCTCGTGAGTGAGTGAGCTTGAAATATAAATACCTTTCATGGAGCATTTTATGCGGTGATGTGATTTATTATTCTATGTACAATGTGGTGGGCTTATTTTCCTATGGCACAAGAAAAAATCAAACAAAAAGAAATTCAAAATCTTAACATATTTCTCTTTACCCATATAGGTATGTTTATTGGAGTAATTCTTTTTGCTGTATGAATTAAATGAGCGTTAGAAACAGAAAGTGAAAATATAGAAAGTCATTTTAATACGTATCTCGCAGCTGGGATTAGCATATATATTATTGCTAATAGCCTACTTCGTATCATGCACACAATTGAAAAAAAGATAATTCTCTCTATAATCGGGGGCAGTATTATCGCAATAATAATATGAATGATGGCACTCTCATATATTATTTCTATAAATAGTTATATGTTAGCAAGTACTATATTACTCTGTTTTATTGCATATTCGCTTATTCTCAACAGAAAAAAGTTATGTAGTTAAAATGTTACAAAAAATGTAGTTCATTTTCCTAGTTCACTCTCAACTCTCAGCTTCCAATTATTTGAGTCTGCAATTTTTTTGACAAGTGAAAGTCCTATTCAGTAGCCCTCTCCATTTCTACTACTTGAAGCTTGATAAAATCTTTCAAATATCTTTTCTTTATCTGACTGTGAAATTCATAATCCATTATCTGCAATAGAAAGTGTATTCTTTTTTATTTTGAGCTCAATTTTCCCTCATACTGGAGTATAACGAATTGCATTTTTTATAATATTAGAGAGCAGGACATGTAACTCATGTTTGTTTGCATATATTTTATAATCAGGGAGAACGAGTCAGAGATATTCTAATTTTTTCTTTTGAATCATATCTTCAAATTCTCGATTAATTTCTTCTATTTCTAAGGTAAGTGATAAGTTTTCTTTTTCACTTAAAGTTCACAATTCAGAGAGTTCACGAAGACTTTCAATAAGTCCAGTCATAGTATCTATCTCTTTAAATGATTCTGTGAGCAAAAGAGGATCAAGCTTTTTTTCTGCCATCATAACTTGGAGATTTCATCTCATAATTGCAAGTGGAGTTTTAAGCTCATGACCAGCATTATGTATAAAATCTTTCATATCTTCTAGATTTTGCTCAACCGGTTGTAAGGTTCTTCAGACAAATCTATATCACACAAAATAAAATAATACTCAAAAAAGAGTTGTAATAAAAAGAAGTAAAAATATATCAGTAATAAGCTCTGATGAATTGTATGAAAGTTTTTTATAAAAAATTAAGGTTCACCCAGAATAATAGTTTTCTAATTGATGAGATTTAAAAAAATATCCATTTCGAGTAAATATTTTGTCTCCTGATGCGTTTACAGGAAATGCTACAAACTCAGGTGCTTCTACAAAATTTTGAAACACCAGTTGCCCCATATTATCCAATATGAAAAAACTGATATCGAAGCGATTTTTATTTCCTATCTGATCACGAAATTTTCCAAAACTCTGTTTTTCTTCAATAGCTTGTTTTATAAGAAAACTCTGAGGGAAGTTTGCATCAGTTTCTGCAAGCTTAATAATATCTTGGCTGAGTAATTCAAACTCTTTCGTTTGAATCCTCATATCATTTAAATATTTAGCTCAAAGTGTAGATAATCCTAACACAAGTACAATACAAAACACCACTCCAGTAAAGAGTAGTGTAAGTTTTTTATGCGTTTGCTGAAGTTTAGTATCTTGCATTTTTTATTTCTATTGAGCTATATAACCATATCACTTTTTTGTTTCTACGATATCTCTCCCTAATTTTTTTCTAATGTATCCTATATAGACATCAACAGTTTTAGAAAACATAAAGTCTCCCTCAAATTCTCACCATACTTTTTCATACAATTCTTGTCGTGTTACGACTTTATTTTTATTTTGCGCAAAATATTTTAGTAAATCAAATTCAAGATTAGAAAGATGAAATGATTCTTTGCTATTGTAGACTTCTCGCTTCACTAAGTCTATGGTATAGTCAGCAATAGTCAATGTTGTGGTAGATTTATTTTTGAGATTACGTCTTGTAAGTGCATCAAGTCTCGCCACAAGAATATCATAATCAAAAGGTTTTATGAGATAGTCATCTGCCCCTGCTTCAAGTCCAGCAATCATATCTTCCTTGCTACTACGACTTGTAAGCATAATAACTGGCACATCTTTTTCTTTTTCTCTGAGTTCTCGACACAGAGTAATTCCATCTTTTTCTGGAAGATTAATATCTAAGATGATTGCATCATAATATTTAGTGGCAGCTTTATATAAACCATCTATACCATCTGGACTAATATCTGCCTGAATATTTTTAGTGGCGAGAAACCTTACGACACTCGTAGCAAGAGCTTGAGTATCCTCTACAATTAATACCTTCATTTGTGTGTTGTTTTTATGAATTATACGATATATTATACTAAGCGTATCGTAAGAGAGAAGTAAGGAAAATAAAAACTCGCAAAAGCGAGTTTTTATAGTTCTGAAATTTATATATTACTTTATTTTTCTAACTTGAAACAATTAATTTGTTTGAATTGATTCCAATTCTGAAGTATCATCTTGTTCCATATCATTATCCATTTCTTCTTCAAATCACATATGTCCTATTTTTCTTCCTTTGTTTCAGAATTTCCCTTCTTTCTTTGGAAGCGAGTCTAGGGTCGCTTGTTCTTCTGAAGTAAGTATTTCTCCGGCACCCAGTTTCATTTTAATTGCTTCAAAGCGTTCTCTTTGAGCTTCTCTCTGAGCATTTTGTGATTGCATTGTTTCGAGTTGAGTTTTTTCGTCAGGAGTGAGTTCATCTCAAGCAACAAGTTTCGCTATGATATCTCATCTTTTTTTACTCATAGGATGATTCATATCATTATTTTCAAACTTTGCAAGAATTTCTAATCGAGTCGCTTCTTCTGCAGCTGTAAGAGATTCACCGGCAATTAGTTTATCAATCACGAGTTTATGAGCTTCTTTTTGTGCTATCATAGCTTCTTTTTTTGCAGCAAAAAAAGTTTGTTTTTCTGCATCTGTCATAGATTCAAGAGATGCTATTTCTTCTGAAGTAAGATTATTAAATCAAGATCTTTTCCCAAAACCATCAAAACCTTTTTTCATTGCTCTGTCTCACAGTACTGCTTTTGCCTCATCGAGGAGAGCTTGTTCCTCAGCACTGAGAGATTCTCATGATTCAAGCTTATTATAAATTTCACGAATTTCCGATTTTCATCTCAATGTTCCTTTGAGATTTCCACTACTCGCTGCAGATATTCAAGCAAATCATGTAGAGGCAATTCACAAGACCAAAACGGCGGAAAGTATTTTATTATTCATGGTAATATATAGTTATTTAAATAAAATAGTACATACTCAGTATAACATCATTTTGGTAAGATACAGGTAAGTAAAAATGGCCCTGTTTATTCCCAAAAGAGATACCTGAAATGAGAAATGTTCATAATTCCGGAATGAACATATACAAGTATGAACTAATACGGTAAGAGATGGATAAGTAAGAATTATCACAAAAAAAAGCTCTCAAGATTGAGAGTTTTTTTATATTTTATATTTTTATTTGATGTATGCTGGAAGCTTTGATTGTGATATTGCTGATGGATATTCAAATACATACTCTTCTGTAATCACTCCTTCTTGCCATCTTGCAAGTGTCATGTACATTTCTTGAGTTTTTGCTGTTCGAGCTGGACCTGCAGAAGGAATGAGAGAACCAGTTGCTGAAAGTTCAATCTTTACAGGAATTTCAGTGTATACATCTTTGAGTGTTACTACCGCTGTCCATTCACCCTGAGATATTTCAACTGGATATCCAACAATTTCATTTTTATCATTTTCAAGCTTAAGAGCTACTGCGAGTTTCTTCTCATATGCTGCAAAAGAATCACCAGAAATAGGTCCTTCAATAGTTGCATCAGGTGTATAGAACATAGCGAGATCACTTTGTTTTACTTGATCTATAGGAGTTTCTCAAGTTTGTACGAGAGATCCAGAAGCCGTATCTCATTCTCCTGTTCACGAAAGACTCCCTGTTGACGTTGGAGTCGTCGCTCCGCTTGCTGAAATAAGTGTGCCAGAATTTGTAGCAGATATTTTTGCAGCTGGAACATTGAGAGATTTCATTATTTCTCTTAGAGATTTAAAAGTAGCTACATTTTCTTTTTCAATAGTCTCTGCATCAGTAATTGCTTGAAGATTTTTAGTTTGCTCAGCTGATTGCGCTTGAGCTACAGTTAATTGAGTTTGTAGTTCAGACTTATCTGATTCTAATTTCGCAAGTTCACTTTGGAAATAAAAATATCCACCAACTCAAGCTCCAATAAATACAAGTGCCACGACTGCAGCGATCATAATGTTTTTCATATAATTGTCTCACTAATAAATAAATACAACAAAAGTGTACAATATATTTTATTCACCATCAAAAATCAAGGACTATTTTTCCTTGATTTTTTTATATAATTATGTGAAAGAAAAAAATATCAGTATTTTTTGACAAAGAAAAAAGTATTCATACAAATTAAACACTCCAAAAAATAGAATTGAGGAAACTAAAAATGAGCAAAAAAACTAAAATTCTTGGAGTCATTGTCATAATTGGATTCACTATATTGATGATTGATGGCTGTAGGAACGCTGATTGTGTGATGCCTTGGGATATTTTTGGACTTATAAATTAAAGTATAATACAACTCAAAGAGATTGTTTGTATGTTGTTTTGACTTTACTATAAGTAAGCCTCCGCTATTGCGGAGGCTTTAAAATTCTCTTGATTTTTTCAGTATTTTCGTATTATTCAGCCCGCAAAGAAACATTCACGCTATCAAGGAACACGCATATGCTGATGAAACCACTTGCTTCTCTCGCCCTCATTCTTGCTTTGTCTGGAAATTCTGTTACTGCAGAACAAGTCCAAGAAATATATATTCCCTATCAAGCCCAACTAAGAGATGGGAGGATAGAAACGTATCGAGAATTTGTTCAAAGGGAATATGATCGATTGAAAGTATTACAAACACTTTTTGGAAATACTTCTAATGGATGTATGACTGAGGTGGTCATCCAAGGATATGACCCCATGTGTATTACAATTCCTCTTAAAAGCGAGAAATGAAAATATAGTGCGAAAAAAATAGGCACATAGTTTTCATTTTTGGAGTAGTAGTTCTTCTCCTGCTTCTTATTTACTCAGCAGGTTCAAAGGGAGCACCACCCAAATATTCAGGACGAGAATATGTAACAGACAAAGAATGATTCGTCATTTCCTCATCTGTACAAAAAATAAGAAAAAGCCCCTCCTACGATTGGGGCTTTTTAGCATATGAAATACAATTTACTTGACTTATTTAAAATTTAATTAATATAATACAAATTAAAACACAAGTCTTGGAGGAGACAAAAAATGAATTCTGGTTACATTGCAATCGCCATTGCAGCTATTTTCCTAGCAATTGTAAACTCTCCTATGGGAAAATCATTGCTCAATTCGGGAAGCCAGCATAGCAATAACATAACTTTGAGGACAGACCAATAATCTCATGACTCAAAGTATGGATGAAAAAAGCCCCCGCAATGCGGGGGCTTTTTATAATACTAAAACATTTTTTTAAATAAGTGGTATTAATCCTTAAGATATTCCCCTGCAAATTGATTCGTAAGTTTTACAAAATCTGCAATATTTTCTAGCTCTCCTCACTCTAGGAGTATAGCTTGCATATATGCGTAATGGGTAATATCTTTGAGTTTTTTAGATTTGATATCTAGTTTGAATTCCTTTTTCATCGCTTTCACAAGCTTATTATTTGGATTAAGTTCAAGAATTCGTTTCGTTTCAGGAACCGTTTGCCCCATTGCTCGCATCATTTTTTCCATTTGTGGGTTCATGGCTCCATCTGGAGTTTTAAGAGCTCAAAGAGCGTCACCCAGATGAGGATTAAGTTCTACTTTTTCTATTTTATCAGATCCAATAGTATTTTTTACAAGTTCTAGGATATCTTTGAATTCTTTTCCGAGTTTTTCTTGTTTTTCTTTTTCTTCACTTGTTTCTTCCTTGAGTTTTATATCACTTGCAGTAATTGCTTTAAGTTTCACTGATTTATATTCATCTAAAACCCCAATCATCCATTCATCTATAGCATCAGTTAAGAGCAATACATCAACATTATTTTCTCTAAATTGAGAGAGGTATGGACTTGCTAAGACCTCAGCTTTTGATTTCCCTGTGATATAATAGATGGTTTTTTCTTCATTCTTTTGTGTATCTAAGTAGTCATCTAAACTCATTTTTGAATCTCAAAGAAGTGTTTCAAATAAAAGTATTTCTGCTACATCTTGTTTCATATCTTGCTCATAATACACTCATTCTTTGAGAATACTCCCATAATTATTAAAAAATGTTGTATAATTTTCTGATTTTTGTTCTCGGAGTTTTTTGAGTTCAGCAAGTATTTTTTTGGTAAGACCTTTTTTAATAGTATCGAGAGTTGTGTTTGATTGTAACATCTCACGACTAATATTGAGTGGGAGATCTGTCGTTTCAACGACTCATGAAACAAATCTCAGCCATACAGGAAGTAGCTCCTTTGCATGTTCTAAAATAAGGACATTTTGTACATACAGCTTTGGACCATAATCTTTGCTTGGATCTCTATTATCTGCAAACATATTCGTAGCTTCTGGAATGTACAGCAGTGAGTTATAACTTACTTTCCCTTCAACAGCATTATGAATATGCCCTAATGGTGCCGTGAAATCCATGCTTACTGATTGGTAAAAATCTTTATATTCTTCATCTTTAATTTCAGATTTCATTTTTTTCCAAATAGCTTTCGTTTCATTTACTTGATTCCAAGTTGTCTTTTTATCATCTCATTCTCATTCTTCCTCTTCCATCATAATAGGAACTGCCACATAATTTGAGTATTTTTTAATAAGTTCCTTAATTTTCCATTTTTCTAGGAGTTCATGATTTCCATCACCCAGATGCAAAATTACAGTAGTTCCCCTCCCCTCTCTCGTAGATTCTTCAAGTTCATATCAACTTTTTCAATCACTCGTCCATCTATGTGCTTTGTGATCAAGTCCAGATTTTGTAATTAACTCGACTTTGTCAGCGACCATGAATGCTGAGTAAAATCCTACTCCAAACTGACCAATCATATTATGTTCTCCTCCTTCCTTTGCTTTAGCAAGTTTCTCTACGAATTCTTTTGTTCCAGATTTAGCAATAGTTCAAATATGCTTATGTATCTCATCAGCCGTCATCCCGATACCATTATCTCTGATAGTGAGAGTTTTGGCTTCTGCGTCTGATTCAATTTGTATTTGAAAAGTAGCATCATCTCAAAGAAATGTTGTATCAGTAAGAGCCTTAAGTCTTGCTTTATCGATTGCATCTGAGGCATTAGAAATAAGTTCTCTCAGGAATATTTCTTTATTTGAATAAATGGAATGTGTCAGGAGCTCCAAAATTCGGCCTGTTTCAGCTTCAAAATTGTGTTGTTTTGACATAGTAAAATATTTTAAAAAATAATTTTTATTAAGCACCTAAAAATAATAGGTGCTAAAATTGTAGCGATTTTTCATATGAGGTCAAGAAATAATAGTATTCTGAAACTTATTTAAATATTGACATTTTAAATTTTAATTTATAATAAAAATATATTATACTACCTAAATAATAAAATTTATGAACGATGATCTCGTGATTCATTTTGAAAATGGTCCTGCAGTATTACAAGAAGCAATGTCTGAATTTTCTGATGAAACGAAGCTGTATGTTGAACAAATTTCTCAAGGAATCTTTAATATTCTTGATTCTTCAAAAACTATAAAATTTGATAGACTTATACGACTCATAAATTATGTATTTGAAACGCATCCACATGATTATATCAACTGAGCACAAAGATCAGGAAAAGATAGTTTATGAAGTCTTAAAATTTTAACTCTTTCCCTCTTACTTTGAATTAAAACTGATCAAGCACTCAAATTATTTTGAGAACATTGGGAGAGTGTTAAAAATAATCCTGATGAGAATAATCACCCAAATATTAGAGAGTTAGATATGAATTGAATCGAAACCGTTAAAATTTATTGATTTCCTTTTGAAGAAAAAAATCCTTCAAAAAATAATACATAAAAAATCCTACTCAAACTATATTAGAACATTCATATATTATATTCTTACAAATGAGATAAATACTCTTACGATTCTCATACATTAAATAGGATACTATAGGTTGATATATTAGAATTAAAATAAAGTAACATGAAAGTATTGGTAATTGAGGATAACGATATACTCAGAGGAAATGTAAAAAAATATCTAGAAATTAAGTGAATTGAGGCAGATGATCACTCCACATATGAATGATCTACTTATAAAATAATGACCTGAAATTATGATGTTATTCTTTTAGATATTGGTCTTTGATCAGATGAAGGTAATTGACTTGATATTTGTGGTGAAGTAAGAGAAAAATGAAGTAATGTGCCTATTTTAATGCTTACAGCAAGAACTTTAACACATCAAAAAATTGAGGGACTCGATATTGGTGCAGATGATTATATGGTGAAACCATTTGATTATGAAGAACTCCTCGCTCGTGTAAAAAGTATGGCAAGACGAAACCATAGTCTCAAAGGAAACAAGATTGTGTTTGATGATATAGAAATTTTAGAAGATCAAATGCAAGTGACACAAGATGGAACTGAAATAAACCTATCAAAACTCGAATTTAATCTCTTACTATTCCTTGCTCAAAATAAAGGAAAGACGATGACAAAAGAGTTTATCACTGAAAAAGTATGGTGAGAAATAGATTTATTTAAAGAGAGTAGAACGCTTGATATCTATGTTGGGTATCTTAGAAAAAAACTTGGAAAAGACGTTATTGATACGGTAAGAGGTGTAGGTTATATCATAAAATAGTTAGGTTCAAATGGATGGAAATTTAAAATTACTAGAAAAACATAGACAAAAGATGTGACTCCTTGTAGGTCTTATCATTTTCATGTTTATTTATATTTGTATTATAGTCTTCTGGATTACGGCAGTTACTTCTTGGCAAAGAATAGAAGATGAGAATCTTTGGGTAAAAGCTGAAAGAGTAAAAAATATAATTGTAACGAGAAATATTTTTTTTAGGTACGGAGATCAAGACTCAATTGACATAGTTAGAAAAGTCCTAGAAAATACACAAGTGACTGACTCAAACTGAGAAGTACTCAGTTCACTATGAGCTAGGTATCCTGAAAGTCAGCTCATAAAAGATGGAATAATATATGAAAATGGTTTTAAATTTCTATATGTAGAATTTGAAAACGATTCAAAAAAATACGAAATTGTTATTTCTAGTGACGCTTTTAACGTAGTGCAGTGACATTTGTACTTCATTTTATTTTTAATACTTCTAAGCCCATTTCTTTATAGCTTACTCGCCTTTATAGGTTGTAGACTCATGCATAAAGTCTATGCTCCGATAAAAGAAATAGTGATTAACTTAGAATGATTTGCTACAAATGTGAATCATGAATTCAAAACTTCACTGACGGAAGTTCTTTCTTCTCTGGAACTTGCAAAAGTGACAAAAGAATATGAAGAGGGAGTCGATCATGCAATTTCATCAGCAAAACGACTCAATAATATACTCGATAGTCTCTGAATACTCGTTCGCTTTGTAAATGCTGATTATAGGAAAACAAAAGTAAATATTATTTCTATGCTCAATGAGTCTATTAATGATTATCAAAAAGAAATCCAGGCAAAAGAAATAAAAATTATCAAAAAATATAATCTTGATTCTCAAATAATTACTTTTATTGATAAAGAACCTCTTCTTTTATGTTTTAATAATATATTAAAAAATGCAATCCGTTATTCACATGAAGGTGGAAGAATAGAAATACTTATTTCTAAGCATAAATTTGTAATAAAAGACTATGGAATTTGAATAGATACTAAAAACTTAGATAAAATATTTGAACGATACTTTAGAGAAAACTATAATGGAGAGTGAACTGGAATCTGACTTTCTCTCGTAAAAAGAATTACTGAAAGATATAACTGGGATATACAAATAAAAAGTGAAAAAAATATATATACCGAAATTACACTTACATTTTAATATAAAAAAAACTTCTCAAATTTGAGAAGTTTTTTTTATATTAAAATTCTTATCTTCTTCAAATAAGGAAATAAATAATAAGACCAACAAGTGGGAATAATCCAACAATAATAGCCCAAAATATCTTATGAAATAAATCCATATTTGATGAAATAATAAGTACTAAAGCATATATAAAAAGTATTAAGTGAATGAGTGCAAATACTCAACCAAATGGGCTTGTAAAGAAATCCATATTCATAAAATTAGGGTAAGTAAAAAGTTATTAATCATATAACTACACTCGCAAGTATAGAGAGAAAGTGTAAGAGAAATGTATAGGTGATAATGAGAAATTAAGTCATAAAAATGCTACGACTCTCATACGCTTTGTGTGTACATTATAAAAAGTAAATTACTTAACTTACTATTTTTATTAAATACTTTATAAATACATTTATGAACAAATACATATATATACTTTGATTTTTATCAATTGCCTTACTCTTAAGTTCATGTGGGGGTTGAACTCTGTCATGAGATGAGTTTAAAAGTACACCTGATGCAAACTTAGTAGGAAATCAAGAATGAACAACTTCAGGAGTGAGTACTCAGGAGATAAAAGACTGAAACACAGAAACTCAATCTCAAGATGATTCAAATATTGCATCAACAAATAATACTGTAGAAACGAAGCAGCAAGTGGAAATACCTGCTGAAGAGAATAAAAATACTTCTTATACTCCAAGTACTACAGATTCAAGATCAGTTCTCACTATGAATATGGAAGCTGAGTCTCAAGCAGAGCTTAAAGCAAGACTTACTCCACTTCAGTATGAAGTCACTCAAAACGGTGGAACAGAACAAGCATTTTCAAATCCTTATGACAAAAACTATGCTGATGGTATATATGTAGATATTGTAGATGGGACTCCAGTATTTTCTTCGACTACTAAGTTTGATTCAAAAACAGGATGGCCAAGTTTTGCAAAGCCAATTGAAGCAAATAACATAAAGACTCAATCTGATACTACTCTCTTTATCACTCGAACTGAAGTTCTTTGAGCAAAAAGTGGTTCACATATAGGGCATCTTTTCAATGATGGACCAGAATCAATGGGAGGTTTGAGATATTGTCTTAACTCTGCAGCTCTCGCGTTCATTCCAAAAGATCAAATGCAAGAGAGGGGCTACGGTGAATATTTATCACTGTTTGATTAAGAAACATATATAAAATAAAAAATCCTGTACTTCAGGATTTTTTTAGAATTATTATTTTTCAATGAGCAAGTGTTTTTTTGAGTAATACATTATTGTTGTACCATTTTTTTTGTACAATAAAGATATAGTATAATAAAAATATATGCAATATAAGATTCCCGTACAAATAGAAAACGAAGACCCCATTTTTTTAGGTCTTTCATTGAGGCAACTCACTATACTTATGATAGGTTTTTGAATAGCTTATCTTATTTTTAATACCTTAACTGAAACTACTGGTCCAGAAATAGCACTCCTTCCAAGTGGTCTAGTAGCTATTATAACAACCGCAATTGCGGTGTTTAAATTCAATGAAATGACTTTTATTCCATTTATACTTTCTTTTATTCGATTTAAAATATTTCCGTCCGAACGTAGTTGGCAAAGTACTATCGATAGTTTCCAACCAATAGATATATGATTTATATCTCACGCGGAAGAAAAAAAGCAACAAAATATAGATATGAATCAAAAAAATGATACAATGCAGGAACTTCAAGAAAAATTAAAAAATTTGTAATATGGCAGTAAAAACGAAAAAACCTAAAATAGCTGATAGCTCTACTCAACGTCATCTTCCCTTTTCTCAACTTAGGGAAAATGTCATTTTGATGAAAGATTCTTCCGCTCGAGTTGTCATGAAATGTTCTACTATTAACTTTCTTCTCAAGAGCACAGATGAGCAAGATTCTATTATTATGAGCTTTCAAAGATTTTTAAATTCTCTCGATTTTCCTGTTCAAATCATGGTTCGATCTACCAAACTTGATATTGATGGATATTTGGAAAAACTCAAAGAAAAAGCTGTTGCTCAAAAAAATGAACTTCTTCAAAAACAAACCTATGAATATATAGAGTATCTTAAAAAACTTGTAGAAGTGGCTCAAATAATGAAAAAAGATTTTTATATTGTGATTCCCTATGATCAAGAAGAAGACCGTTCTGTAAAAGATACTGGAATTTTTGGAGTATTCAAAAACTTTTGGAGGTCTATAAATAATAAAGATGATATAGCAAAGATACGGAGTCAAATTAGAAATTTTGGAACCATGAAAAAATGAATTGCAGGAAGAATAAATACTGTAAAAACGAGTTTAGAGAGTATAGGAATTCGAGCCACAGAGCTTGATAAATGAGAGCTTGTGAAACTATTGAGTGATTACTATAATCCGAGTCTGTGAAATCTTCGGACTATGAAATCTGACCTTTCTGATTATAATCTGATATAACATACTTAAAACAAATCTATGAAACGAATTATACTCACATTTATGGCTTCTATCCTAACTATTCAAGCTTCTTTTGCTGCAGATGATAATATCTTATGAATTAGTGACGGAAGACTCAGGAACTGAGATGTTCATCTAGATGATATTCCAGTTGCAATCAGTTCACTTATAGATTTTTTTATGGGTATTGCAGGTACTATAGCTGTAATTATGATTGTGATTTGAGCCTATAAAATACTCTTTTGATCTATTCAGCAAGATAAGACAAAATGAAGAGATACTATTATTATGGCACTATGAGGTTTTGCTCTTGCTGCGCTTTCTTGGTTTATAATTAAAATCATACTTTCTAACTTTGGATAATATGGCTGAGACACAAAATATTTTATATAGTTGGGAATTTGAAGATACGAAACTAAGAAGTCCAAGCTGGTATATCCTTGCAGTTGCTATAATTGTATGACTTGTTATTTGGGGAATAATGACTCGACAATATGGTATGAGTATAGTGATAATGCTCTGAGCATGATTTTTTTATTTTCTAGAAAATAACTCTGAAGACTTGGTACGAGTTGCTATTACAGAACTTTGAATAGGAGTCCAGGATAATTTTTATGATTATTCGAGAATCTCTTGATACAGTCTCGTATATGATGGTGATAAAGCTCTTTTTCTTAGACTTAAACTCAAAAAGAAATGAATTTCATCTGCGAATATTAGAATAGATAATTCTATTGCAGCTGATATTCGGTCTATCCTCCCAAATTATATTGAAGAAACAGATAAACTAGAGCTTTCTCTTATAGAAAAAATAAGTCATTACTTAAAGATATAATTATGAAAATACTTTTATCCATACTCCTTAATGCATGTATACTCTATATCATTACATACTTGCTTTGACCAAATTCAGATCAATCAATACAAGCGTGAATTATACTATGATGTAATGATTGTGCTTATAATTCAATGGACGCTATAAAAACCTATATCGTATGATGAATTATATTGGGAATCATAAATGCTACAATACGTCCAATTCTCAAGATTCTATCACTTCCATTATTCTTTATATTCTTTGGACTTGTCAGTTTTGTTATTAATGGAATGGTACTGTTTATTTTCACATTTATTGTAAATAATCTCTTACTTATTGAGGGCGTTGGTTACGAAATAAATGGACTTATAAACTTTGTAATTGCAGTTGCAATTTTTACGGTTTTGAATACTCTCTACTCACTATTATTTTTTAAAAGGTAGACCAGTGATACAAATTTTACAAATTACTGAAATTATCCTCGCATTTCTTGTTATTGGGGTAGTTCTTATACAAAACAAAAATGTCAGTTTAAATCTTTCTTCTATGTCAGGTGGAATGGGAGCAATTACGAAAAGATGACCTGAGAAAATTTTGCAAAACGCGACAATTATTCTAGGTTGACTCTTTGTTTTGAATTCACTCCTTCTGTTTGTAATATAATTTATTATTCAAAACAAATATAATGAGCGACCATATCGTCAAAAAACTCAAAAAATATTTTCTTTTTCTCTCTCTCCTCTTCTTTTTTTTACTAGGAACTCATCTCGTATACTCATATGTATATAGTGATTCTTTAAGTGAAGCACAACAGTGAGGTACAGTATCAGAAGCAATAATTGGATCTTTTCCACATCTAAATCCACTCATTCCATCAAACGACCATAATGCCTATATAAATGGGCTCTTATATCGTTCTCTTTTAGAATATTCAACAGTGAGTGAGACCTTGGAAAGTGATATTGCTGCATGTAATATTGAGAATCTTTTATACATAGAATGTGTATTAGAAAATAATTTACAATGGAGTGATGGAACTCCTATTACGGTTGAAGATATTCAAGCAACCTTCAACATAATTACTCAAACCAAAGTAAATCCTATTGTTGCTTCCCTCTTAGAAAATACTACTATTACGACAAGTGATAACACTATTACCTTTGAGAACAATTCTAAGGATATTAATTTTCTTCAAGTTTTTTTGCAACCAATTCTCAAAAAAAGTGTCGTAGAGTCACTTACAACTGAAACAGTTGATAAGAAATTTTCTGAAACTGGCTGAATATATTCTTGAAGATTTACTCTGACAAATATAAGTCAAGATGAAACGGTAGGAATTACAAAGATCACACTCGGAAAAAATGATATGTATTTTGGGAATGATCTCTATATTCAATTCTTGATACTTAATCTCTATGACGACGAAACTCATTTCCTCAAAAATAGAAATTCCTTTAACATTTTTAATGATAAAGAATGAGTGATTTGAAACTCTATTCCAAGGCTTAATACCTATGAATATACACTGTCTCAGTTTGTAGCTGCATTTTTAAATACTGAAAGTATTTCTGCTAATCTAAGAAGTTACATACTTGAATCAATAGATAGAGATACCCTCATTGAAAATATTTGAGAAGATAAAGTTCTTACTGCGAATAATCCTTTTCTCTCGCAAGATGATTTCAAAAGTCCATCATCAGACATAAATATTTGAAATTTTATGAAGGATGCATGATACTACTCTAAAAAAGAACTGCTTAAGAGTGTAGTTGAAGCAAAAAAAGTTTCAGAAACCGTTGCTCCAGTAAAAGAAACTAAAAAGCCAGAACTTGTTACTCCAAAACAGTCTGACCTCAAAATCATAACTTCTCCTACAACTCAGAAGTACAATTTCACAAGTGATGATAATATACTCATAGAATGAAAGGTCGATGAATGAGTAGATGCTGTCTATATCAATGATTATAAGCTTGAATGATTTGATGCATGAGATGAAAATTTTTTTTATAGACTGCTTGAAAGTTATGATTCGATAGTAGAGTGAGAAAATGACTATAAAGTGTATTATGAAACAAATGGGGAAAAAAATATAGTAGATGAGTTCGTCTACATCTACCATACTGATGAAGAAAAACTTCAAGATATTAGTGATAATTTTTTCTCTACTCCGACAGAAAATAGCGAAGTGACTCAAGAAACGGAAAGTCCTGAAAAAGATAGTGAGAAATCAGAATCTAATACTATAAGTACCGACCTGACTGTTTCTCAAATTGAATCCTTGAGTGAAGATCTCTTTTATAACACGAAAGGAGAAGCATACAATTTGAAGTTAATTTATGCTCAAACAGATGCACAAATGGAGCTTACAGCATCTCAAATAGCAGCACAGCTTGCAAGTGTATGAATAAAACTTCAGCTTATTCCTATGAGCCTTTGAGATATTACAGTAGGACTTAGAAATGAGAATCTCTCATATGACATAATTCTCATTTGAGTAAATTTATGATATTTTGGATCTAACATTTTTCCTTATTTCCATTCAAGCCAAGTTGCTAATGGTTATAATTTCTCAAATTTTAAAAAACTCAGTGTAGATATTTTACTTGAAGAACTCAAAGCAAATACACTCTCTGTCACTAAACAAGAAGAACTGGAAGTAAAACTTTTAGATATCATAAAAGAAGAAAGTATTGTAAAAGTACTCTATACTCCAAAAATAAAATTACTCGTAGATAAAAATCTCAAAAATTTTGTACTACCTAAGTATCTTCCAGATGCTCGTCATAGATATTACCCTTTGATAGCTGCATATCTCTCTGAGAAAAGAGAAATACAAGCCTGAGATAAATGACTCATTTGATTTGTACAATATATCGTAAAGACTCTTTTCTCAAACTAGAACTATGGCTGATCAATTTACAGAAAATATACTTATCCCGAGCCTAAACGTAATTCGAAATGATGGAAGGATTAAAAGATTTTATTTTTTCCCATGACTTATTTCTGTTATATTTGTCAGTGTACTTCTTGTGTATCAAGTTGTGTATACGTATGTTGTTCTCTTGTGAAATGAAGATCAAATATTTCAACTTCTCCTCTCTGTATTTCATTCAAATTTTATAACTCCTCTCCTGATTGCTGGTGGTATTTTTATTATATCTTATGTAATACTACTTCCTATCTTTGAAGGAGCTCTGATAGGATATCTGCATCAAAGTAGTGAAAAAACAGTAAGCAGATCTGACGCACTATGATTTTGAATCTACAGATTTTATGCACTTTTTGAGTTTAATAATATTTTTTGAATGTTTAAACTTGCAAGTATTTTGAATTGATTTCTTTTCACGCTGAGATATCTCGGAATAGAATACGTCTCATGACTTGCTATATTTTTCTTTATTGCTTTTTTATTTTCGATTATACTCAATATTCTTATTGCCTATGCAAAGTATGAAGTTGTACTTGAAAATGCTGGAGTATTTGAAGCGATTGGAACTTCCTCTCAAATTGCCCTTCTCAATATTAAAACAACTCTGAGACTTTATGTTTTGATGTTTGCTATGAATATTAAGGTTATCATTAATTTCACGGTATTCTTTATTTTTCCAATTTTTGCAGCGTTCCTTACTGGAGTCATTAGTTCTCAAACATTTACAGCAATAGCTTTTACAATATTATGAGTTATTTTTCTATTTTTCATTCTGTTACTATGATACCTTGCAGCAGTTCTAGATATTTTCACAACTTCAATGTGGTACAGAGCCTATAAAATGGGAAAAGAAAAAATTACAGAAATAAAATAAAAAAAAGCCCTTAGGCTTTTTTTTTTATTATTCTTCAGAAAAATTGAGAAAATGCTTTGAGTAATACTTTTGAATATATCTCAAATTTTTTAAAACCATCTCTTCGTTTCAGACTCATATTTCTTTAGGGCTTACTTTCAAAGTAAAGTGCCCCTCATAATTAGTAGATTTCATTTTCATAAGAAAACTCTCGAGTGGAAGATGAGAAAGTCCAGCTCACGCTGTTCCAGGCAGGATTCAGCGATTACTTGCATTTCTATCTGCGAAAAAGATATTTTTTATTGAAGCTCAAAGTTCTGCTTGAGCTCGCATGATATCCATTGTTCCAGTAGTATCAATTGCTGGAATATCGAGAGTGGATTTACCAGTTACGGTCTTAATTTTTCCAAGTGTAGCATTTCTATATTCTGGAATCACAAAAAATAGATATTTCGATTCTACATTTTGAACACATATTTCTATATCTTCATTTTTTTGTAGTCTTTGAAGTGTCTCACCAAACCATTTTGTATCTTTATCCATAAAGTGAGGAGGAGAAAAAGTAATAACTTTCACTCAAAGACTTCTTCCTATCTCCATGATTTTATCGAGTTTTTTTTGACTCATGTCTTTTCCTGGTGCAGTAATTGAAACAACAGGAATTTTAAAATGCAGTGATAATTCAGAAATATATTCAGCATCCCATAAATCAAAATTCAACATTCCAAGAGATATATCTATTCATTCATATCATGCATCTTTCGCAAAACAAAAGACTCTATGTAATCCATAACCTGTGAGACTTGAAGTAGAAATAAGGAGCATAGAAAAGCTTTTAGAAATATTATATACAGTCTAGCATAAAAAGAGTACATTTTCAAAAAATATACTCTTTTTATATGCTCATTTTTTATATATTATCTAATATGAGTTTTTCACCCCATATATGGTCTGAGTACTTCAGGAATTTCAACTCTTCCGTCTTGTGTTTGATAATTTTCCATAATGGCTATTAAACACCTTGAAAGTGCTACAACAGTTCCATTAAGTGTATGAACGAAATCTTTATCACCATTTTCATTTATATACTTTATTGAGAGTCTGCGAGATTGAAAATCTCACACATTACTACAACTCGTTACTTCTCTATATTTTTCTTGTCACGGCATCCAGGCTTCTAAGTCATATTTTTTCATTGCAGGATTTCAAAGATCACCAGAACAGACATTAAGTTTTTGATAAGGAATTTTGAGTGATTGCCATAGTGATTCCTCTACCTCTACCATCATATCATGAATCTTTTTTGAGTCATCTGGTTTACAAAAAACAACCATTTCTACTTTTTCAAACTGATGCCCTCTCAAAATTCCCTTCATATCTTTTCCATAACTTCCTGCTTCTTTTCGGAAACATGCACTGTATCCAAAATAAAGTTTAGGTTTGTTTACCTCTATAACTTCATTCATATGATATGAAGTGAGTGGTATTTCTGAGGTTCCTATTAAATATAAATCCTCTTCCCCTGGATTTACATGATAGAGACCATCTTCACCAGCTGGAAGAAATCCTGTTCCAAATAAAGAAGCCTCTTTTACCATATATGGTGGAATAACAAACTCAAAATTTTTCTCTGTAAGAAAAGAAATAGCATAATTTATGATAGCCATATTCAGGAGTGCTAGTTCTCATTTGAGATACCAAAAACGTGAACCAGCTACTTCTGCTCCCTTATCTAAATCTATCCAATTATTTGTTTCTCCGATTTCCCAATGAGATTTTGGCTTAAAATCAAATTTTGTTGGTTCCATAAAAAAATCAACAGCAGTATTGGCAGCATCATCTTTTCACAGAGCAGCAGTAGGATCAAGAAAGTTAGGAAGTCTATGGAGTGTATAATTGTAAGCTTCTTCTTTTTCTTTGTAAAGTATCTCTTTTTTTGAAATTTGTTCTCCAAGATCTTTCATCTCAGAGATTTTACTCATTTTTTCTTCGTCTTTGAGATTTGGTATTTCTTTAGAAACAATATTTTTTGTATTTCGCATCTCATCTAGCTCTTGTCCAAGTGTGTTTTTCTCAGCTTCACATTCTAAAAATTCATCAACATCAATATTCAAATTTCTATCTGCTATATTTTTTTTATAAGCAGCTATATCAGCCTTAGCTTTTTTTAGATCAATCATAATGGCAAGAGTAAATTAATAATTTTTTTTGAGCATCATCTTTGCTTCTTTATCTAAACTACGTTCTTTCAGACTTTGTTTTTTCTGGTAGGACTTCTTACCTTTTGCAAGTGCTACTCGTACTTTTATCAGACTTCCCTTAAAATAAAGTTCTGTCGCGAGAAGAGTATACCCACCTTCTTTGATTTTGGATCCATAATAGAGTATTTTTTTCTTATGGAGAAATATTTTCCTCGGTCTTTGAGTCTCTATAATATCTCTCGATGCCAGTGTTTTCCACGGTGAGATATTCATTCACTTTAAAAAAAGTTGTCCCTGATTTACAGATACATAGCTCCCTTTGAGATTTACTTGTTTCGCTCTAATTGATTTTACTTCATGACCAGATAACTCGATACCAGCTTCTTGAGAATCAAGAATTTCGTAATCGAAATAAGCTTTTTTATTTTTTGCTATTTCCATATGAGTATTTTATTGAAAAATGTTTTTTTGTGCCTCAAGTGTTTGCTGGATACTCATTCCTTTTGTTTGCCAGTCCCAAGACATATAATCTCAAAAATCATAGCTTCCTGCTTTTGGAGCATTATATGGATTTTTCATAATTGGAAAATGTACATGAAAATCTTTATAATCAGATTCAGGAACTCCTGAAACTCCAACTTTTCATACTATTGTCCCTGATGTTACAATCATTCATTCTTGAATATTTTCAGGAACTGAAGCAAGATGGCTATAAAATATTACTTCTCCTTTCATAGTTTTGAGCCATACTTGATTTCCTCTGAGTATGTCTAGATTTTTGAGTTTTTGTTCATCAGACATATTCTTACTATAATCAACTCGACTAAAGTCACTTTCTTGAAAGTTATTCACCACTCGTACCACTATTCCATCATCGAGTGCAACTATATCAGTATAAAGTGGAGCATATACATCCCAACCATGATGTATACCATCAGTATATTGTGCTCTATACGGTCGTCAAGTATTAGGTATTTTATTTACTGCTTCTGGAATAGGTTCACCTGGGATTGGAGAAATATATTTTTTTTCTCGTGCTTTCAGAATTTTTTGAATAATATCTTGTTCAACCAAAGACTCATTATAGGTTCTTTGTCCTTTTAAAAAGCTATAATTCTCTGTTATATTTACACCATTATAATTTTTAAATATTGAATTCTTCTTAATTATTGGCGTCAAATTAGAAGCAATTGTCGTTAAGTCAGCTGAGCTATAATCAAGATAGGTATTGAGCTTATTTACTGAATTTTTAATAATGAGATCATGCATAGTCCCAATATATTTTTGGCCAGCATTTTCAAGATATATATTTCCATTACTACATTTTGAAGCATTGGCATAATCAACTTGAAAGAAGTACAATCCTTGTGCTTGAGTAAGAAATTTTGATTCAATACTACAGAGAGATTGTACCGAAAATGAAGATATATCAGTTTTAGATTGAAATATAATGACCGTACTTGAGAGTCCTGGAATATCTGGGTATATATTGTCTGAAAGTGTTGCTAAAAATCTTGTATCTGAGCCAAAAACAAAGTTAGAACCAAATACTAATCCATATCAACCTACGAGAGTCATGATTCACAAAAAGAATCATAGAAGAGTTTTTCACATAAGAGCGTTTAAAAGTTTGAAAATCGGCTTACATTATATAAAAAATCGAGATAATTCAAAAGAAAAATCCCGGTTTTTTGCAATTTCACAAATTGATGGTTTTACAACTAAAAATCATTGAATATTCCTTCTAGTTCTGAGAGTGGATCAGAATATAACTCTTTCATAGATTCTAATTCTTGAATCATATATCCAACTATATTTTTGTATTTTTCTTGTCCTTCAAATTTTCAAAGTCTTTCTATGACAACATCAATAGAACTGCTTATCTTTTCGTTAGAAAAGTCTTGTTCTTTGAGTCGATCCACAAAACTTTTGAGAAGGACATTAATCCTTTGTCTCAGTGCAAGGCTCAGTGTGAAAGTAGATTCAAGCTTCTTTTTTATTTCTGATTTTGTTTCTCACGTACTTTCTTTTTGTTTATTTTCGTTATATTTTTGAATCTTTTCTTTTACTGATTCACTCATCTCAGATGTTTTTGTTTCTTCTTTTTTCACTTCAGTTTTTAACTCTTCTTTTTTTACTTCTCCTGATGCTCTATTTTTTTCTGTGAGTTCTAGTTTTTTTACTTCACTACAATATCTATCTTTTGAATAATCATCATTGACTACTATAGCACAAAGTCTTACGTAATGATATTTGGAATCTTGTTTCAATTTAAAGCTCGTTTTGAGTTGGAGTCGTTCTCAGATAAATACCGTATCATCTGTAGGATACACTGGCTGTGTATTGCTTGTAGAATAAACAAGTTTATACCATTCAAATCCTCTATTATTCGGAAAATCATTCCAAGTAGCATAGGCAGATCCATTTTCTACATTAATTTTGAGTTCAAAATTATATGGAATCACTTCCCTGTCTTTCATTTCCATTGAAGTTTTTTCTTCGGAAACAGTTGTTTCTTCTGCAAATGTATAAGAAAATGATACAAGTGACAATAGCACTACAGCAAGAATATGCTTCATAATACGGGTATTACAATAAATAAAATACCCTCATATTATACCTATGTCACTACTTTCTCAATCTTCGTAAGAACATTATAACTTGATACTTTATTTTTTTATTGATATATATACTTGAGTCTGAGACATGTGTTTTTTGTGGACTCAGTTTCATCTTAAAATCAGTCACTCCAGCGAGACTAGAGTCTCTCTCGTCTGGTCCTGCAACACCGAGTAAATCATAGGTTTTCATCCCTCTTTTTTTTGCGTGACAGAGTGCCGTCCATTGTAATAAATATGGTGCCATAAGATTTCTATGTGCATTTCCTGAAGCTCCATAGTAATACGTCGCAACATCATCATGCATTACAAAAATCCCTGCTGCAATCACTTTTCATTCAAAATACGCAAAGAAGAGTTGCGAAGCTTCTACTGTACTCAAAAATGTTTCATAATAGCTCAGTGTATTCCCTGCAAAGTCATCTCTGCTCGTGGTTTCCTGCATAAGTTCGTAAAACTTTTTAGCGTTATATGGAATCTTTTCTACTTGTTCTACGACGACTCCTTTCTTTTCAGCAAGTCGAATATTGTATCTCCCCTTTGATTTCATTGCAGCTAAAATCTCATCTTCACTTTGTGTGAGATCTATAAGCGCTGTATAGGGAGGCATAAATTTTTTATAATATCCCTTCTTGAAAGGAGATGTTGTATCTCAAAGGACACTCTCTCAGATTCATGAGTAATGAAGTGTTTCAATTTGCACAAAAAGACAATTTTCTTCTTTGCAGAGTTGTACCAAACTTTGCTCAAGTCTTTCAGATTTTTCTCCTTCAAATCCTTGTATAAATAAAGCAAATTCTCACGCAGAAACACTACGTTTTTCTACAAAAACTTGTTTTCAGATTCCTCACTTGAATTCTCTCCTTTCAGTCAAAAGGAAAGAAGCTGTATCTTGTTGCTCAATGACAAAATATTCTTCACTTTGTCAGCTTGTAACCAGCATATTTTGCCATGATTCTGTTTGCCAAATGGACATAAGCTTTTTTTTAAAATAGTTCCCTTCACTATAAAGTTTTTTCGCTTGAAAGCAAAGAGAGATTTGATTTACCCTCAAAAAAACTCATAATAGAAACAAGAAATATTTTACTCACCACATACGTATGGACAACAATCTTAATTTGGCAGTGCTTATTGACGGAGACAATATTCCATCAGCCTATATCAGTGAAATGATTGAGGAAATTACAAAATACGGGAATCCTACTATCAAGCGTATTTACGGAGACTGGACTCGACCTGGTCTTGCTAAATGGAAAAATCTCCTGCTTGAAAACGCTATCACTCCTATTCAACAATACGGATATACCACCTGAAAAAATGCTACTGATTCAGCTATGATTATTGATGCAATGGATATTCTCTACAGTGAAAAAGTCCAAGGATTTTGTCTCGTATCCTCAGACAGTGACTTCACGCGTCTTGCTACTCGCCTGCGTGAAGCAGGACTCTTAGTTATAGGAATCGGAGAAAGAAAAACTCCAAATCCCTTTGTCGTAGCCTGTGATAAGTTTATTTATATAGAAATACTTAAAAAACAAACCGAAGAAAATAAAGGGAGTTCTGACGGAGTAGAAACACTCTGACCAAAAGAGATTTCTCTCATCGCTTCCAGTATCACTGATTTATCTGATGAAAATGGCTGGGCTTTTCTCTGAGATGTCGGAGGACTCATCCAAAAGAAACGTCCGAGTTTTGATGCTCGAAACTATGGTTTTGAAAAGCTCACTCCCCTCATTGTTTCAACTGGCAAATTTGAAATCGAACAACGAGAAAATAGTAAGTCGAGATATAAACTGATATATGTGAGGAATATTGAAACAAAGCAGAAACTTGCTGGGAAGAAAACAACTGAGAAACAGAGCGAAGCGACAATTTCGAAGTTGAAGCGAAGTAGGAAAGTTATGAGAGATGAGTAATACTATTTAAAACTAAATCAAAATGATGAATGAGGAAAATTCTTACTATATTTATCATGTAAATAAAGATGGCTCAATTTCTTCTCCAAACAATTGGTTTAACAAGGTTTGAGCAAGAAATATAAATGGTAAAATATTTATGCCATTAGATTTCATGCTTGTACCATTATCAGCTGCAAGTAGAGCTATAGAAAAATTTAATAATACTAAAGATTATACTGAGAAGTTAGAGCTATCTTTACTAATTTCCTTAACAGTTAGAGTTGCTGACACAGCATATTTTAATCATATTGCTAATAAAATATTTAAGGATGTAGACTTTTCAATTTGTGCAAACTGTATTAGAGAAAGTAATAATTTCAATTGCCATGAAATATTAAGGCTTAGATGAATATGTAATAATTCTATTATACATTCATTAGAAAACGAAATTTTAATAGACCCAAAGGTATTAAATTATTCAATAGAATATTACAATGAAGTTTTGAAATTACCGTTAATTGATCCAATAGAAATAACATCACAATTTAACGTAAAAATCTGCAAAAACTGTATGAAAACTAAAAAAAATAAAAAATTAGTAACTGAAATTAAATAATTAATTTCTTTTCCTTATAAATAATAGAATTCAAGTTAGGATTAAAACCTTAATAATTAAAAATGATTTAAAGTTGAAAGATGAATAATCTCTAATATTAATTTATAAAAACATTATGAATCATAATATTCTACAATTAAAACAACTACTAAAAAAAATCACCCTAGAAGAAATAATCTTGAGGATTGAAAAATTTAAGTTGTTGGATTTTCAAACAATAAGTGATAATAAACTTAGTGAAGAAATACAAAAGGTTTTAGAAATCGAAAATGGCTTTATATTATTACCTAGATTCTCTAGTTATCCGACTAAGACTAAATTCTATAGAGTAAGAAAATTAAAACCCGACGATCATCATCTCCCTTTGCATGCAATGACATATGAAAAAGATGCATGGAATCCCCCAGAAACATCTATAACTAAGTTAGGTCGTTTGAATAAGGTTGGTGAATCATTACTATACACTTCACCTATATCTCCTCAAGTTGCAGTAGAAGAAATGAATATTAAAGATAATGAACGTTTTTGCTTGATAATATATCAATCTCTTGCTGAAATTAAAGTTTCCATAATCGGTGAATGGAAGGATTTAATAGAATTAGATAAAGAAGAAAATTTAAAAATGAGAGTTCGCTCCAATTTCCTAAAAGATGAATTCTCAAGAGATGTAGGGCAATGAACTGAATTTTTATATAGAGTTTCCGAAAGAATTACTAAAGATTATTTTGACCTACCTCCAAGAGACATTCAAGATGCTTGGTGTTACCCTTCAATTGCATCTAAAGCATCTTTCAATGTATGTTTTAGACCTGAATTAGCTAAAGAATTATTAAAATTATTAGGGGTTCAAATTTGTGAAGTTAAAAAAGAATGAAGTAATTATTTATTCAAAGTAATAGGAATTTTAGCTGATTTTGATGAAGATGATCAATTTATATTTCATAAGGTTAATAGTCTTAAATGTTTAGAATTATTTCCAGAAATTTGAATACAATCATAAATTCACCTTTTAAAATAATATATCATGACTTATAAAAACAAATCATCACTCAAAAACTCCTACAAATCCCTCCCCTCGATCTTTTTCGCTGCCCAAAATCCAGAACAATCAGACAATCCTAAGTGCGTTTTATATAACAAGGAACTTGCAAAAGAACTGTGAATACAGGAGCTCCTCCCTGCTGAAAATGCTCATAATCTGCTGTCGGGAAACATACTCCCAGAGTGAGCAAAACCAATTGCGCAGGCCTATGCAGGTCACCAGTTTTGATATCCAAATATGCTGTGAGATGGTCGAGCTCTGTTACTGGGAGAATGGGAAACTCCAGAATGAAAAGTTGTTGATATAGTGTTAAAAGGAAGTGGAAAAACTCGGTTCTCCAGATGAGGAGACGGACGAGCGACACTGAAAGCAATGCTGAGAGAATACTTGATGAGTGAAGCTATGAATGGACTATGAATTGCGAGTTCGAGAAGTCTCGCGGTTGTAAAAACCTGAAATATAGTGCAGCGAGAACAGCAAGTAGAAGGAGCGATTTTGACTCGAATCATGAGCTCGCATATACGAGTTGGAACCTTTGAGTATGCTAAGAACTTTGCAACTAAAAATGAAATGAAGTCTCTCATAGACTATACTATTGAGAGACACTATCCTGAACTGAGTAAGCGCAAGAATCCTGCACTCTGACTCTTAGAACACGTGATAGATGTACAAATTAATCTCGTGATACAGTGGCTGCGAGTTGGTTTTATTCATGGAGTCATGAATACTGATAATACGAGTATTTCGTGAGAGACTTTTGATTATGGACCATGTGCATTTATGAACGGCTTTCACTCTGACCAAGTATTTAGTTCGATAGATACCAACGGAAGATATGCATTTGGAAACCAAGCAAATATTATCCTCTGGAATTTATCAGTATTTGCCTGAACTCTTACTGAATTTATAGATGAAGCTTCAATCAATAGCGTCCTTGGAACGATATGAGAACATATCCATAGTGCATGGCTGGTGATGATGTGTCAAAAGCTTGGAATACAGAATCCCCTCTCAAAAGATGAAGCTCTGATTCGAGAACTCCTCTCATGGATGCAAGATATTTGAGCAGATTATACCAATACCTTTTTGTATATTTGATGAAACACTCAGGTAAAAAATATAGAAATATATAGTGAAGAGAGATTTGTTGCTTGGCAAAATATCTGGAAAAAGCGAGTTTCTATTCAGACTTGAGGATTTGAAAATGCGAGACAATCAATGAAGCAATACAATCCTATTTATATCCCTCGAAATCATATTGTGGAGGAAGTTTTAGATACAGCTGTTTTATGAGATTATACAGAATTTCATTTATTTCTAGAAATACTAAAAAATCCCTATGTGTATAGAGAAAATACTGAGAAATATATGGAAAATATTGATGGATTTGATGAACAATATCAGACCTATTGTGGGACTTAAGCTCCTATTTCAATCTTTTCTCCTGAAAATTTAGGATCAACTCCAAATAGATTATCTAAGAGCATTTTCACTCGAGCGAGTCTTTCTCGAATCCAAACTTTGGGACTCATACGTACTGGAACATCTCGAGCTGGATATCCATATACGGTCAATCCATTTGCCTGTGCTATATAAATAGCTCTCTCTAAATGAAAAGGTTGAGAAACCACAATAAAACTTGTTTGGCTAAATATATCGTTAGCTCTGACAATAGAATCAAGCGTTCTAAAACCTGCATAATCAGCGTAAATTCTCTCTTCTGGAACTCAGAGCTCAATTAGGTCACGCTTCATGGTATCTGGTTCGTTGTACTGTGGAGTGGCATTATCTCCACTGACAATAATATACTCAATTTTACCTGATTTATAGAGCTCTATGATGGCATCAAGACGAAATACATAAAATCCATTTCTTCGTCCATCTGCTATATATTTACTCGTTCCTAAGACAAGACCTACTTTTTGAGCAGGAATAGATTGTATATCTTCATAAATAAAATTCTTTGATACAGCTACCGTCCTCCACTGTGCAAAAAGTATAAGTAGTACACAGACAAGTATCAGTGCAAAAAATATTTTAAGAAGGAGTGATAATGTCATAGGTTTTAGCTTTTGGAAAAATGTTTGAGTGATATATATATTTCTTTATAAGATTCCCAAAAAGTTGTTTCTCTGTAGGGAATATTTTGTTCAGCACAATATAATTTTACCACTTTTGCGACTTCAGGATAGTTTTTTCGTGGCATCGTTTGATATAAGTGATGTTCTATTTGATAATTGAGTCCTCCAAAAATATAGTTCACCCAAAATCATGGATAGAGATTTCTTGAAGTTATAATTTGAAAATATCGTTCGTAGGTATCGTCTTGGTGTATTTCTTCCATACCCAGATGATTGGGTGCAAAACTTATTCCCATATAAATCCCAATAAAAACAAAATGCAGGACTAAGAAAGTGATTCCTTGTATCAGACCCATCGTATATATAAAAAGTGAACTATAAGCTATAAAATTAACTAGAAGAAGCAATAGTTCATATATCTTCACGGGAGTAATTTTTGTAAAAATATACTGCAAAGATTGAACTAAATACATTAAATATCCAAGTAAAAATGAAAAGAAAAACAAAATATGGATATGTCTGAGAATAAATGTTCCACCTGGGAAAGATTTAAAAAAGGTCGGATCTCTGAGGAAAGGAAAATCAGGATCGTGGTCTCCTTGGTTGGTATGATCATGATGTGCATTATGGGTACTTCTCCAAAAACCATGACTCACTCCCATAACAAGTGTCCCTGCTAAGTAGCCAAAAAATCTATTATAGGCACGCGTTTTAAAGACTTGGTCATGCGCGAGATCGTGTCCTAAAAATCCAATTTGTACTCGAAAAAACGTTAAAAAAGCAAGTGCTATCACAAGAAGAAATAGAGAATTTGTAAGAAAGAAAATTGCGATACTTCAAAAAAGCCCAACAAGATTAATAATCGCAAGAGTCAAATAATAGTGATACTGACGCTTCATAAATCACTTCGTAAAAATAGATTTATCGAGAGACTGGAGATTATGCATGTTGGTTTTTTATTTTTCTAAGTGATTAATCCCTCTTCCAGTGATTTTTCGACCTCGAGGGGTTCGTTCTATGAATCAAATTTGGAGTAAATATGGCTCTACAACATCTTCAAGCGTTGCTTCTTCTTCTCCAAGTGTTGAACTGAGGGTTCCAAGTCCTACTGGACCTCATTTAAAGTTTTTGAAAATACTTTGTAGATATTTTCTATCGAGATAATCAAGTCATTTTTCATCAATACCTATGTCTTGAAATACTCACGCTAATACAAGTGGATCAGAAATATTTTTTCAAATGGTATGATAGTCTCTGAGAATTTTGAGGAGTCTATTAGCGATTCGTGGAGTACCACGAGATTTTTGTGCTATCAATGTAAGCGTCTCATCGGGAAGATCAAAACCGAGCATTTCACAGTTATTTTTGAGAATAATCGCAATTTGAGGCGTATCATAAAAATCGAGTTTGAGAACATTTCCAAATCTATCTCGAAGTGGAGAACTCAAAGCAGAAAGTCTCGTAGTAGCTCAAACGAGTGTAAATGGCTTTACTGGAAGCTTCACACTCTGGGCTCACGTCCCACTTCATACCATTATATCAATCTGAAAATCCTCCATAGCAGTGTAGAGTATTTCCTCTACTTGTGGTCTAAGTCTATGAATCTCATCTATAAAGAGAATATCTCAAGATTCTAAATTAGAGAGAATACTCACCAGATCAGACTGTTTTTCGATTGCTGGACCAGAGCTCGTCCTGAGATGTGAATCCATTTCATGAGCGAGAATATTTGAGAGAGTGGTCTTTCCAAGTCCAGGAGGACCATAAAAAATAATATGCTCTAAACATTCACCTCTAATTTTTGCCGAAGAAATAGATACCATAAGATGTTTTTTGATGGTATCTTGACCAATATAATTCTCGAGAGTTTTAGGTCGAAAGCCATTTTGAAAACTCGCACTCTCCCCCTTTTTTTCTTCAGGAGAAATCACTCTATCAGCTTGTGTTGTATCTTTTTGAGAAGAAGAAATCATTGAGAGTCCGATAATCCAGTTTTATAAAATATTCATCCTATAATAACTGGGAAAGTATTAATGGTATTCTAAGTATAGATTCAGAAAATACAAGAAAAAATTTGCAATCGAGTATATCGTGTATATACTCGAAAATGTATAGTTCTATTTTGAGATACATATACATTTTTTACTAGCTTATTACACACATATGGACTTAAACAAGGTACAAATCATCGGACGAATTACTCAAGATATTGAGCTCAGACAGACTCCAAACGGACAAAGTGTTACAACCCTTTCGATAGCAACCAATAGAAACTGGACAGATGGACAAGGAATGAAACAAGAACAAGCAGAGTTTCATAATGTCGTTCTCTGGGCTAAACTCGCTGAAATAGCTTCTCAGTACCTTCAAAAAGGTAAAAAGGTATATATAGAAGGCAGAATGCAAACTCGAAGCTGGGAAGCTCAAGATGGTTCTAAAAGATATCGAACAGAAATAATCGGAGAAAATATGATTATGCTTGATGGAAACGGGAATGACTCAGGAAATGGGAATAGTGGAGGATATAATCAAAATGATTCCAGTTCACAATCTCCTGCTAATGATACTCCCGCTATAAAAAAATCATCCCCAAAACAAGAAGAAGAAATTTCTGTTGAGGATCTTCCATTTTAAGAAAAAAAATTAAAAAAACTCCTAAATTGGGAGTTTTTTTAATAATTTAATAGTTCATACTGTTTTTTTCCTGAGCTAAATATTATTTTATCTCATATTTTCTGTATTTTATCTATACTCAAATCAGTTGAAAGAAGTATTTTTCTTTCTTTGCTATCTGGATTATATTGTACTATGAGATTTCATTTTTGCTCAATATCAAAGTTACTCTTTTTTTGAATTTCATCTTTATAGATGATGCCAATAGTGGTATCACCCTCATATACAAAATCTCTGAAAAGATATTCAAAAACAGCAGTATCATCAGCTATATTATAATGAAACGTTCCTTTTTCAGTCACAACAAGATAATTTCCTACAACACTATCAGGTTTAATATAGGAAACTGCTACCTCAAATGGAAGAGAGTACAGTCTCACTGAATTCGTATCAAAAATATATGATTGTTTTCAAAGGCTCAGAAATATATTTCAATTTTCACCTATATTTGAAACCTGTATATTCTTCTCAGGAACAGATGTAAAAGATTGTATCTCTCTTGTATTTCCTGAGATAATATATTGCATCGCAATTTTATTATTTGTTGTTTCAGTAAACCTTATTTCTGTATCATCTCACAGAGTAAATCGCGCATAGGCAAGGTTATCAGCTCTTAATCGAGCTATTTTTTCTTTTGCTGTTTCTATTGCTTTCATATCAAGCACTTCCTCCAGTTTTGCTTTTTTAAGAAGCTCTACAATGAAATCTTGACTCGTCCTTGCATTAATAGTTAGATTCATAGTCTGAGTTTCATATCACTCTTTAGAAATACTGAGGTTATATTCAAATGGTGAAACATTTTGAATAACACAGATTTTTTCTGGACAAGCTTCTACTCTTTTTTGAGCAAGAGAGGTTGAAAATAAACTTACGGAATAATCCTCTACATTACTATTAAAAGTGAGCGTTGAGGTATAATACACAAAAAAATAAAGATAAAAAAGTACTAATGCTCAAATAGTTCAAATGAGTATGAGCAGTGCGTAAAGTTTTCGATGCATGAGAGTATTTAAAAACATATTAGCCCTAGTATATTGCTCTACAATAAATTTGCAATGTAGAGAAACTTGCCTACTCTTTTGACAATATTCCTAATTCATCTCTATGAAGTTAGACGGAAAGCTTCTAGCAGCTAAAATATACGATTCACTTAAAACTGAAATTTCGAAAGAGGAACAAAAACCATGTCTTTGAGCTATTTTGATTGGGGATTCTAATTCTCCAAGTCTGAGATATATAAAGCAAAAAAGAAAATTTGCAGAGTCTATTTGAATGAATTTTCAACTTTTTCAATATCCAGAAACAATTTCAGAAACACAACTCATCTGAGAAATTCAAAAAGTAAATACAGACAAAAGTATTTCATGATATATTGTACAACTCCCTCTCCCTCCTCATATACAAACTCATAACATTATTCGAGCTATTGATCCAGAGAAAGATATAGATTGATTTCATCCAGAAAATCAAGGAAAAGTCATGATATGAGATAATTCAGGATTTATTCCATGTACACCAAAATGAATTTTGAAACTTTTAGAGGAATATAATATAACTCTGGCTTGAAAAAAAATAGTTATCATAGGGAGAAGCAACATCGTTTGAAAACCTATGACACTCCTGTGTATAAATGCCGGAGCTACTGTTATAAGCTGTAACTCTCAAACTCCAGATATAAGAGAGTATACAAAAAATGCAGACATAGTAATCCTGGCAACCGGTCAGGCAGCTATCTTATGAGCTGATATGATTGGTCAGCATACAGTAGTTATAGATGTATGATTTTCACTTATTGGAGGACAAATAGTATGAGATGCTCGTTATCAAGAGATTTTAGAACAAGGAAACTCCATCACACCAGTTCCAGGGTGAGTAGGACCTATGACCGTAGCGATGCTTCTCACACAGTGTTATGATGCTTTTAAAAAACAAACATGAAAAACGAAAACATAAAAATACTCATTTCTAGTTTTCTCGTGCTTTTTGCATTTTTTCTGTGATATCTCTTTGCTCTCAGGCAACTACAAATCCAAGAAAAGACTCTGAGCGAAACTCATATGTATGTTGATATATCTACCTCAAAATCTAGTATCGTGATTAAGCAGGCACCAGAAAATATTATCTTTCGAGTGAATGGAGAAATCATGCAAAGTGGGAGTATAAATTTGAAAGACTAGAAAAAGAGAAAAAAGATATAAAAAATTTTGACAGAGTACATAATTTTTATACAATACCCAAGCTTTTAATAGTTATGCGGGTGTAGCTCAATTGGCTAGAGCATCTGCCTTCCAAGCAGAGGGTTGTGAGTTCGAGTCTCATCACCCGCTCCATTATTAAAAACACCAAAAACTTAGGATTTAGGATTGAAAGATGCCAAACATCTAAAATAAATTCTATACCCTAAGTTTTTTATTATACGGGTGTATAGCTCAGCTGGTTAGAGCGCACGACTGATAATCGTGAGGTCGATAGTTCAAATCTATCTATACCCACCATAAAATAAACAAAGGGATTTATAGCCTCGGGAACTGGCGCAATTGGCTAGCGCACACGCTTTGGGAGCGTGGGGTTGTGAGTTCGAGTCTCGCGTTCCCGACCATTAAAACTTTTGAAAAAAACACTTCATATTTGAAGTGTTTTTTTGAGTTTATTTTTATTTATCAGTTTCTTGTGCTTTTCTAATTTGAGGAAGCAAGAGTGATTTTGGAATAAATGGAATAAAGTACATGAGTATTTTTCCGGCAATTCACACTCATGCAAGTACATTTCTTTTTCCATCCATCATAGCTTGATATCAGATTTCTGCAACTTCTTTTGAACTTGCAGTATTTTGAAACATTTTTGTTTTATCCATACCAGAACGACTTCAAAAACCTGTATCTGTAGCTCAAGGTAGTAGAGCAGTTACTGTAACATTTTTGTCATATAGCTCTTCATTTATGGCATTTGAAAATGAGGTTACAAATGCTTTGCTTGCAAAATATACTGCTTGATTCGGTCCTGGAAGTAAACTTGCTGTTGAGGAAGTATTCAATATTTTTCACGAATTTCTTGCTACGAAATCTGGAAGAAATAATCTCGTTAATTCTGTAAGGGCTAAAATATTTAGCAAAATCATGTTCTTATCTTTTTCCCATTCTCTCTCATAAAACTTCCCAACTCAACCAAATCATGCATTATTCATGAGGTATTCTATTTCAATACCCTCTGATTTTACTCGCTCATATATTTCTTGGCTTGCATGACTCTCAGTAAGGTCATAGGCTAATATTAATACTGAAACAGAGTACTTCTCTTCGATATCTTTCTTCACAGCTTTTAAAGCTTCTTTATTTCTTGCGATTAAAACAAGATTTCACTCTTTTTCAGCATGAATATAGGCCAAATCTTTCCCAATTCAACTCGAAGCCCCTGTTATTAAAGCTGTTCACATACTTTTTTATACTTAGTAAATAAGCTTAGAAAAAAGACATACTTACGTATATCTTCTTTCTAAGTAATGATTTATACAACTATGCAGAAGGCATAAGTACTGAATCAATTACAAATGTAACTCCATTAGAAGAGATAACATCAGCAGTTTGTATTTCAACTCCATTTACATACCATACATTATCTACATAGGTAATTTCAAGATCTTCACCTTCGACAGTAGTAAGAATCATTCCATCTTCTAAATCAGCAGAAGTATAAGCACCAGGAACTACGTGATATGTAAGAATCTTTGTAAGTTGATCTTTATTTTCTGGCATAAGTAGTGTATCTACTGTCCCAGCTGGAAGTGCATCAAATGCATCGTTTGTAGGAGCAAATACAGTAAATGGACCTTCACTCTTGAGGGTGTCAACTAATCATGCAGCTTGTACTGCAGCTACGAGAGTAGTTACATTATCTGCGTTCATAGCGTTATCAACAATATCCAATGATGGAACCATCATAGCTCCTCCAACCATTACACCTTCTTCGTTCATATTTTGATCTTCCATTCCCATGTCTGTATTCATGTCTTCGTTCATATTAGAACCATCCATGGTTTCAGACATATCTGTATTCATGTCAGTAGTAGTATTCATATCTGAAGTATCATTACTTGAACAAGAAGCAAGAATAACAGCTGAAAGAATTAAGAGTCCTAGAATATTTTTCATAATTTTTAATTATGTAAGTAAATAGAAAGTTGTATATAAATTCACTTTCACGAAGCTAACTATATAGATGAATTGTATGAGCGATGTATGCAATATTATTTTAAATCTAGATATTGATCTATACGTATCTGCCAAACGAATTCATCTACATGGGATACAAGTATCATCCCCCCTTCAAAAGCATCTAAAGCCTTTGCTATAACCGGTATATGTCGGAAGTTAATATGATTTGTTGGTTCATCAAGAATTAGAATTCCTGGTTTCAGAAACACGAGTCTACAAAATGCTACAAGTCCTTTTTGTCCTTCTGAAAGATTTCAAATTTCAGTTTTCATAATATCTCATGTAATAAGAAATCATGCTGCTTTAGGGCGCATATCCTGCTCTGTCATTTCCTGCGCAGCCTCTCTGAGACAATCATACACCGTTTGATTGAAATCAAGATTTGAAAAATCCTGACGATAGTATCCTATTCTTACTCATGCAGCAAGCTCTACTCCGTCTTCTGCCCCTGAGACTATTTTTTCTAAAAGTGTTGATTTTCCAATTCCATTTGGACCTGCAAGAAGCAGATGGTCATCTTTTCTCAGTTCAACATTTTCTTCACGTACTACTACTTCATCATTTTCTATAATATGAACTGAATTTATTTTTAGAAGCACTCATCCAATGTCTTCTTGAAGAGGAATTTTGAAATCCTTTATAGCTTTATCTTCTTTTCTATTATCTACCATTTCATCTTCCATCTCTTCGGCAGCTTCTTTCATTTTTTTTGCAACAGCTCTTAACTTTCAACCTTTATGAGCAAAGACATTTGCCTGGTCTTTTTTTGCTTGGGCTTCTTTTTGAAGTCGAGCATTGGCCATATTATCTTTTTCTATTTTTCTTTTTATTTGTTCCACTACATCGTGGTAATCTCCAACATATTGTTCAACTCGCTTCGTATGAACATCAAGATAGAGTACTCAATCAGTAAAACTATTGAGAAACTCTGCATCATGAGAAATAACTAAAACTGTTTTTTTGTATTCTTGCAGAAATGTAGTGAGATGCCAAATACCTTCTGAATCTAAGTTATTAGTTGGTTCATCGAGCAATAAAATATCTGGATTTTGAATAAGCGCTGCAGCTAGTAAAAGTCTTGCCTGTTGTCATCCTGAAAAAGCTGAAATCTTTTTATCGAGTTGAGCTTTGAGATTCACTACTTGTAAGGTTTCTCCAATTTGTTTATCTATATTAAAAACACTTTCATCGTTATAATATTTTCTAAAAAACTCTTGTACTGTCAGTTCTTTATCTTCAGGTAAAACTACTTGATATCCAGTAGCAATCGTAACATCTTTACCAGTATTAATAACTCATGTTTTTTTATCAAGTGAACCGTTGATAAGTTTAAATATGGTAGATTTCCCTGCCCCATTTTGTCCCATAATAGTTATCTTTGCTCCCTTTCGAACATTGAAGCTCACTTCTTCTAAAATAGGTTTTCGGAAATCATAGTGAAAATCAACATCCTTAAAGCTGATTACTGTTTCATTATTTACTGCCATAATATCGCACAATTAACATATAAAATCAGCCCTATTATAGTGAAATACATAAAAAAGAAAGCCTTTTACAAGCTTTATTTTTTTCTAGAATATTTGATGAAATTATTTATTTTGAACTTCAATAGTCGCTGCTTTTTGTTCAATTTTTTGAGTAAAATAATCTGCTATAAAAGCGATGTTTATGGCAATGGATATTCAAAGTAGCATTAATACAAGATATTGTCGCATAATATTGAGAAATTTTAAAAAATTATTCTACCGTCACAGATTTAGCAAGATTTCTTGGTTTATCTACATCTCTTTCTAGGGCTTCAGCAAGATACAGTGCAAAGAGATAACTTGAAACAAGACCTGTAAATACTGAAAGTAGTTCAGAGGTTTCCGGAAGTTCAATGGTGTCAGTATAGAGCTCTTTATGTGTATCATTTGAAGAAATAAACCCTAGTATAGGACCTTTTCGTGCTGAGACTTCTTGGATATTAGAAATAGTTTTTGCGTAAAACTTTCCCATAGGATTAAATACAATAGTTGGAAATGTTTCACTTACTAAAGCAAGAGGACCATGCTTCAGTTCTCCAGCAGAATAGCTCTCTGAATGGATATACGATAATTCTTTGATTTTGAGAGAAGCTTCGCCTGCTACAGGATAGAAATAATTTCGACCGAGTACAAACATATCATTGTATACAGAGTACTTTTTTGCAAGTTTTTTAATGTGTGGCCCCTGCATAAGTGCTTGTGATATTTTATCTGGAAGTCTTGAGAGTTCACTAATGATCTCACGAGCATCAGATATCTGTAAATCTTTTTTAAGTCAAAGGCTTATAGACATCATAAGTAGAACTCATATTTGAGCAATAACATTTTTAGTACTTGCTACTCCTACTTCTACTCAAGCATGAGAATAAAGTCCAAGATCTGCCATTCGAGCAATAGTAGAACCAACTACATTTACGATTCAAAAAGTCATACATCTTTTAGCTTTGACAATTTTCATAGACTCACGTACATCAGCCGTTTCTCCAGATTGGCTTAGAAATATATAGAGAGTTTTGCTATCTGGGATAAATACGTCAGAAAGAAATTCACTAGAAATGATTGCTGAAGCTTGAATTCATGAAAATTTTCTAAAAAAGTAATTTCATATTTCTCCAGCATAATAACTTGAACCAGAAGAAATAATACAAATCCTTTCTATATCAAGATCAGAGAGTGCATCAAGTGTTTCATTGTGAATAGATTTATTTTTAAAATCAATTCTCCCGGACCATACATTTTCAAGAACCGCAGGAATATCAAAGATTTCTTTTTCTGTATAGCTCGTAAAATCTCCAAGCTCATCTATTTTTTGCCCTTCTTGAACGGCCTCAGCATCTCTTTCAACTTTTTTTCAAGACATAAAAATAGAGTAATCACCATTTTCAATAACTACCATTTCGTTATCTTCTAGAATACTGAAGCTCTCTGCTAAATTGGAGAGTGCATTTATATCACTTGAAATATAGACTCAGTCGTTACTTTTTCCAACAATCAAAGGACTTCAGAGTTTTATACCTACTATTTCTCCTGGATTTTCTGAATCGACTACGGCAAGTGAATAAGCTCCAACAAGTTTTGCTACAACTTTTTCCATAGTTGACTTGAGATTTCCATCGTAGAGAGATTCTACGAGTTTTGCGACAACCTCCGTATCTGTTTGTGAATAAAAGCTATATTTTTCAGAAAGAGATTTTTTTAGTTCCTTGTAGTTTTCTATAATTCCATTATGTACCACATAAAATCTTTCATTTGTGGATATGTGAGGATGAGTGTTTTCTACTGTTACCCCTCCATGTGTAGCCCATCTTGTATGAGCTATTCAAGTAGTATATTTTATTGAATCTCATTTTTTTTCATCTACTTTACTTGCAAGAGCAGAAACTCTTCCAACTGCTTTTTCTAAAAAAATATCACTCTCTTCACTCAGAGCCATGATTCCTGCACTGTCATATCCACGATATTCTAACATTCGAAGTCCATTTACAAGCATTTCTCGACAATCTTTTGTTCCTGTATACGCAAAAATTCCACACATAGTTAATTGGTTTATATTATAGAGTTTAGTTCTTGTAGAACGATATTTTTTTCTTGTAAAATTTTTAATTCCCCCTGAGTAAATCATTGATTTGGATCTCTTTCCCAAGATGTTATAACATCTTTTGATTTCGTTGACATAATTTTATAAGTAAAAAATTAAAGTCACTTCAGTATACTTGCAAATTGTTTCTTGGTCAAAGTCAGTATCTCTTCACTGTGGTCTAGACTTGTTATATTAAATTGTCTTGAATTCCCTATATAAAGCGCAGAACGAGTCTCCAAAAAAACGTGAAAGATTTGATCTTCTATCTGATTATTTTTTAGAAAATCATAAAATTTATGGAGTTGCCCATAGTCTATTCAAAACTCTCTTGAAAGAGCTCTCCAAGAGGTTTTTTGTGTCATATATTTTATATATGCTTTTGCAAATATAATAGGAGAATGAACTCGTGTAATAAATCCGTATTTTTTACATATACGGCTAATTTTATTATAATCTTTTGATTTCAGAAGATGGAAGCGCAAAATCCACATTATTTCTTTTCTAAAACATGTATTTTTGCTTGATGTTCAGATCCATAACTTATAGTATTATCCTTATATTCTTGTGGTATAGAAAAAACATAAGAATAGATTTTTGTTCATTTTTTAGCTTCTAGAAGAAACTTTGGAATAATTTTTTTTTGAAGTTTATCAGGCATTCCAAATACATAAATGGCTTCATACTTTCAAAAATCTTCTTTAAATGCATTGCCTAATTTAAGCTTCATATTTTTCGGACCAAATAATAATTTTCGAGTGAGAGCCATAAAGTATATAGGAAATGCCATCTCAATACCTACTATAGAATTCTGAGGATATTTTCTCGCAACTGCTGAAGATATGCGAGCATCTCACGCACCGACCTCTAAAAATTTTTCTTTTGGATTTAATTGTAAAATTTCTAGAACTCTTTCTATATCCTTCTTTCGAGTTGGGACCCAAGGTGCCATTGAATAGCCTGAAATAGCAAGTGATACAATAACTACAAAAAAAATAATTCAGTACATATTTTTTAAAAAAAATAATAATAGCTCAACTATAAAACAAAAACAAAAATATCCTAGAAAATCTAGGATATTTTTTTTAATAAGAATAACAAGAATAACCGTATACTAGATCAAAATTCGAGCCATAAACATAATGACCGTTTTGATAGCTATATTGTGAATAGTAACAATAATCTGGATTGTATGGAATATAATCAGCACCATATATGTAACGTGGATAGTTATTATACTCGATATTGTAGGGTGATTCTTGATTATAATTATTGTAATTTACAGGAAAGTCATTTCACTGGAAATTGTTATAATCTATATTTCTATTTGAACCTTGGAAATTATTATAGTCAATATTATTCTTACTGTTCTGAAAACTTTCATAATCTATATCATCTCTACTTCTTTGGAAGTTATTATAGTCTATGTCATACTCATTTCACTGGAAATTATTGTAATCTATATTTCTATTTGAACCTTGGAAATTATTATAGTCTATATTATTCTTACTGTTCTGAAAGCTTTCATAATCTATATTATATCAAGATTTTTTATAATTTTCGTAATCAATATTATATTTAGATTTTTGAAAATCATTATAATCAACTTCATACTCACTTCCCTGGTACGTATTGTAATTAATATTATACTTTGATGTTTGAAAATCGTTATAATCGATGTTATAACCTGCGTTTTTGAAGTTATCGTAGTCAATGTCATATTTATTTTGACTCGGAAAACTATTGTAGTCAATATTGTACTGAGTCTGAGTCGGAAAGCTATTATAATCTATCACTGCATGAGTCACTAATGACTGTGATGATACAGTGATGATACAGAGGATGTAAAATATTTTTTTCATTCTGTCTATTTAATATATATTCTTCCTTCTTTTACTTCAGGAAGATTAGGATTTACCCAAGTTGGAGTGGAAGTATAATTCATTGTATGAGTTCCATAACAATTTTGAGTATATTCAGAATCATTAAAACGATAATCAGGATACTGAGAATAACTATAACAGATTCGAGGATTAGAATTGTACAAAGTTGTTTGTTTTGCAGAATAAATTCTTTGACCAGAAGTTGAGTAATAATAAGTGTTTACATTATTATTACTATAATTTTCTTGTCTTTCTATATCATCTATTATTTGTTGTAATTGTTTTTGTCTTGAAACAATATAACTTTTTTCTTGCTCTAAACTATATTCATAATCTCTATAATAGTTTCCTTTCATTTTAGAAATATTAATGAGTTGTACATTAATTTGTGCTTCTTTCTTTCTTAAGAAATTTTTTTCGTCTTTTAATCTCTTATAATCAGTATTAAAATTTATTGTATTAGATTTGTAATAATTGTTCGCGAAAGTATTCGTTTGCGTGTAATTCTTATTTCTTATACTATAATCTGAATAATAATATGGTGATTTTGTATTAATATATCCTCCCGTTTTATTAAGATCATAGCTATAGCTTGGAGTCAAAGTTTCCAGAGTATCTGGATCTAAACGAGATTGGATATTAGAGTTTCCAGTATTTGTATAATATTCAAAAAGTCCTGCCTGAGCTTGGGTAATACTGATAATAAGGAAAAAAACTATTTGGAGAAATATTTTCATAGAAGTTATTTATGAATTAATATATCTCTATTATGCTAAAAAATGTTATTTGTCAAATATAATTTAATAATGTCAATGAATGATAAAATACAATAATGAGACTCATATAATTTTATGGACATGTTCCCCATTGAGGTTGAATAGAAGCATTATTTAAAAATCATGAATTAGTATTTTCATCAAATAAATTTGCCTTTGTTGGAATATTAGTAACACACCATGAAGAAATGTTTTGAACAAAACTTTGATTATTTCTAAAAGTAGCTCACATATTTGTTACTTTAGACGTGTCCCAATTTGAAATATCTTGGTTAAAATCACTTGGTCATTTAAAAGTTCCAAAGAGACTTGTTACATTCTGCATTTTCCAATTACTCAAGGATTGATTAAAGACAGTAGCATTATCAAAGGCATAATTTACAGCTGAACTTCAAGAAAAAGATACTGTATCCCAGTTATTGAGAGGTTGATTAAATACAGATGCTCCTGCAAACATACTTCCTATTCTGTATACATTAGAAATTTTCCAATTATTTATATTTTGGTCAAATGCTTTTGCTCATCGAAACATAGCAAGCAGAGATGTCGCATTATCCATCTTCCAATTTCAAATATTTTGATTAAATACTTTTGCTGCATCAAACATAAATTCAAAATTTACTCAACTTAAAGTATTCCAATAAGAAATATCATTATTAAAAGTAAGATTCGATTGAAATAATTTAGAAAAATCTGTAATTTGACCCGTAAATACTCAGTTTGGAAGAAAGGTTCTAAAAGTCGTACCTCAAACAATTACTGCGGGATTAGTAGTATCTGTATCATAGGCAACTACTTGATTGAGTAATGCTCTATCTACAATCAAGAGACCATTACATCACTCCCAACTTCAAACAATTCAAAGATTACTGGGATTATAACATTCTGCATCTATTACTATAGGTGTATTAGGTACTGAAACATTAAGTAAAATCGTACTAGTAATTCATAACTTATTATTCTTCAGAAATTGATCTACTAGAGTAAATTCATTTCAAGGAGTTGTATTAGTAATATTATCATAATTACTTCTATCAGAAATATTAGAATTAGCATAGTAAGAAACAAGATTCTCTCAGAATGTTTGTTTTATATTTTTTTGTGCAAGAGCAATAATAGGTCAACTATAAATTATTGGTGCTGTATTAGCAGGCATTGTTCCTGGAATAAAACTACTTCCATCAATTAATGTTTGTCATACTGGAAGGGATTGTGCATAAGATCCTGGAAGACTTTTTGAATTCTTAAGAGAGAAGCTTTGATTTGTGAGGATTTGTTCCACAGTAACATCTGTTATCTCACTCGTTATAAGAGTTGGAACTCAGAGGATATACAAATAGTCACTTTGTTTCACTGCTACTATTTCTTTGTTATAGTTTCCTACTACATTTGTATAATAGGAATTAGCTGCATTCGCTTTTTGAGTGATTAGGTTTCTTACGAGTAGTGGACTCTCACTTATAGCTCCTAGTTCATATTCACTTCTCGTATTTGTGGTAGAATATGCATAAGGAGTCCCCAGAAGTGGATCTGTTGGAACTTCTGAGATGCGTGTGACTATGTTTCTCGTAGCATCTCCAAAGACACCTTGCTTCCATGCAAGTGAACCTGAGTATGAAATTGTGATGAAGTCTGTTGGATCAGGATAGTATCCTTCTGTTGTTTGGAAGAACTCTAAAGAGCGTTGTATTGTTGCAAGGTCAGAGATACGTGCTGATTCTCTTGCTGAGACCGAGTAGCCTTGGAGGGATATAAATCCAATGGTTCCCAAAATTGCTAAAATTGTAATAACGACGATAAGTTCAACAAGCGTGAAGGCTTGTTTCTTAAATACATACATAAAAAAATCCTTAAAAATAATAATATATTTATAAGGATTTAGTTATTTTATGCAACTAGATAGGATTGACTATATTTTTTCTACCGTCTCAAGTCATAAAGTTTTAATTGAGCTATAGACTTTAGAAGCATATCTTCTGCTTCAATAAATTTTTCCATATCAACTTGATCTTTTGAATACTTGTATTTTTCCATGAGATCTAATGCTCTTTGTTTTGCTAACTCGGCTTGATCAAGATCAACTTCTTCAACATCAATGAGCATATCAGCCATAATCTTTACTGAAGAGTTATGAACTTCTACGACACCAGAACCGACTGCAAAATCTTCTCTTTGATTCATATTATTTTCATCTTTAAAAATAATATAGAGTACACATGGCTCAATAGATGCAATCATAGGACTATGTCTATCAAGAATAGTAATTTCACCTGATTTGGTCATAACGGTTACCGATATAACACTATCGTTTGAGAAATTTTCTCCAGAAAATGAGAGGACTTTTAATTTCATAGTTTAATTTTTTTGAATTGAATTACTTAGTTTTTGAAGCTTCAAATGCATTTGTAACATCATCTATACTTGCCTTGTACATGAAGAAGTTTTCTGGAACATTATCCATTTCTCCGTCAATAATTTTCTTAAACCCAGTAATGGTATCAGAAAGTTTTGCGTATACCCCAGGAGTACCTGTAAATTGTTCTGCAACAAAGAAAGGTTGAGAAAGGAATTTTTGAATTCTACGAGCTCGAGCTACCGTTCTTTTATCGTCTTCTGAGAGTTCATCCATACCGAGAATCGCAATAATATCTTGAAGTTCTTTATATTTTTGAAGTATTTTTTGAACATTTCGAGCTACATCATAATGTTCTTGACCAACAACATTTGGGTCAAGTACCGTTGAAGTACTATCTAGTGGATCAACCGCTGGGTAAATACCAAGTTCTGCAATTGAACGATTGAGTACGACCGTAGAATCTAGATGTGAGAATGTAGTCGCTGGAGCTGGATCAGTGAGATCATCAGCTGGAACATATACTGCTTGTACAGAAGTAATTGAACCATCTTTTGTAGAAGTAATTCTTTCTTGAAGAGCCCCCATATCTGTTGCAAGTGTTGGTTGGTACCCTACTGCTGAAGGTATTCGACCAAGAAGTGCTGAGATTTCAGAACCTGCTTGTGTAAATCTGAATATATTATCTACGAAGAACAGTACATCCTTTTTTTCTCTATCTCTAAAATGTTCAGCCATAGTCAGACCAGTAAGAGCAACTCTCGCTCTTGGTCCTGGAGCTTCATTCATTTGTCCAAAGACCATCGCTGTTTTTGCTAGTACTCCTGCTTCTTTCATTTCGTGGTACAAGTCATTTCATTCTCGAGTTCTTTCTCCAACTCAAGCAAATACAGAGTATCCACCATGTCCTTGAGCAATATTATTGATAAGCTCTTGAATAATAACCGTTTTCCCTACTCAAGCTCCACCAAAGAGTCCTACTTTTCAACCTTTTAGCATCGGAGCTATAAGATCAATAACCTTAATACCTGTTTCAAATACTTCAGCTTGATTCGAAAGATCTGCAAATTTAGGAGCTGACCTATGGATAGGATCTGAAAACTCAGTTTTTGGAGCATCCATATGGTCAATAGGATCACCGAGAACATTAAACATTCTTCCAAGAACTTGTTCTCCGACAGGTACAGTGATAGCTTTTCCTGTTGCGATAACTTCAAGTCCTCTTCGAAGTCCTTCAACAGAACCCATTGAAATAGTTCGAACTACTCCATCTCCAAGTTGTTGTTGTACTTCAAGCACCAGTCTTGAACTATGACCTTGAACTTCAAGAGCATCGTAGATAGCAGGAACAAATCCACCATCAAATTTTACATCGATTACAACTCCGATTATTTTTGTAATTACACCTGTATTCATAATGAATATTTTTAATTAGATTTTAAAAATTTTATCTTGTTTATTGCGAAAGAATGATATGTAGTATTTTGGCTACAATTATTGGTAGCTCATCCAAAATTACTGATACGAACTTGGGAATTCGTATGTACATTGCTTTGTTCAAACGTTCAAACAAAAGAAATTTTTCTTTTACTTGAGGATTTGAAGAAATCCTTGGGATTATTTAATCTCCTTATCAACATATATTTTTATATCTTCATCTTCCTCATCATCTTCAGAAATATCTTGAGATTTATTAGATTGAGTATGGCTTGTTTTGACAGTTGTAGTAACAACTTCTGTTGTATTTCGAGAAAATCATATATAGAAGTATTTTCGAGCAATCACTGAAACTACAAGAACAAGCAATAATATAAAATATTGAATTTTGTTAAATAACTCTGTATTTTGTGGTATATCTGGATCTGGAATTTGTCATCCAAACAAACCAATAACAATAGGAAATAAAAGAGAGAACGCTATAGAAATAATAAGAACATAGAGCACGTATAACACTATATTTACTATTACTTTAGCGGCTATTGGTAAATCTCTCATGGTATATATTTAAAAATAAAACTTTTAAACTCTATTGTAATTTAATATTTTGTCAATATTAGCTATCTTTGAGTGCTTCAACTCAAGCGACAATCTCTGAAACTTCTCGAGTAATAAGACCTTGTCGAGCCTTATTATAAGCAAGAGTCAACATCTCAGCTATTTTTTTAGAATTATCTTTTGCTGCCTTCATAGCGACCATTCGAGCCGAATGTTCTGAAGCTTTTGATTCAAGTACGATATCATAAAACATCATATCAAGAATAATAGGAATTACGTCCATAGCTATAGCCTCCATCGAAGGTTCGATGATATAATCTGTAACGTCATTTTTAATTTCTTTGAGAGCTTCTGGATCATTTACAACATCTTCTAGATATTTTCTGACTGCAGCGTCATCAATTGGAAGAAATTCACGAGCAATAGGTACTTGCTTGATTGAATTCACGTAATAGTTATAAAAAATAACTACTTTCCCATATTCACCACTTAAATATTTTTCATAAATAAGTCGAGTTACTGACTTGATAAATAATGGATCAATGTTATCAGTGAATTCTGGAGAGAAATCAGCCAATAAAGTATTCCCAGTTCGCGCTACAAATGCAGAGGCTTTTTTTCAAAGTGTTATGTATTCTAATTTTTCAGATACATTATCTTTTACATATTCATTTACTTTTTTAAGTACATTTACGTTGTATCCTCCACATAATCATTTATTTGAAGTGATAACAATAGCCAATGTTTTTTTACTTTCAAACTTTGAAAAATAAGGAAAGTCATGAAGAAATTCTTCAATTCTTCCAAAAATCTTCAACATTTCAAGAACGAAATCTTTCTTAGAAAGAGCTAATTCTTGGGCTTTTTTCATTTTTACTGTTGAAATAAGCTCCATTGCTTTTGTAATTTTGGCAGTATTTTGAATACTCCCAATTTTTCGTTTTATCTCTTTAGCGTTTGACATAAGATGAGATAGTTTTTATTTATTAAGTTCTACTACTTTTTCAATAATATTGATGAGTTTTTTCTCAGTATCTTCTGATATATTTTTTTCATCTGTAATTGCTTTGAGGACTGTTTTTTCTTCGTCGAGTGAAGCGTGTAAATCAGATTCAAACTTCAGTACTTTATCTACTGGGATAGTATCAAGGAAACCACGTCCACCAGCAAAGAGTGATGCTACTTGTTTTGGAACTGGAACAGGAGCATTGAGTCCTTGTTTAAGAAGTTCCATCATTCGAGCTCCTCTATCAAGTTGTTTTCGAGTTGCCTCATCGAGATCAGAAGCAAATTGAGAAAATGCAGCGAGTTCTCGGTATTGAGCAAGGTCAAGTTTGAGTGTTCCTGAGTTCTTCTTCATAGCTTTCATTTGAGCAGAACCTCAAACTCGAGAAACAGAGAGACCTACTGAAATTGCTGGTTTTTGTCATGAGTTGAACAGATTTGTATCAAGGAAGATTTGACCATCTGTAATAGAAATTACATTTGTAGGAATATACGCTGATACATCACCTGCTTGAGTTTCAATAATTGGAAGTGCCGTCATAGAACCACCACCCATTTCATCATTGAGTTTCGCTGATCTTTCTAGAAGTCTAGAATGAAGGAAAAATACATCCCCAGGATACGCTTCTCGACCTGGCGGTCTTCGCAAGAGAAGTGACATTTCTCTGTAGGCTACTGCTTGTTTTGAAAGGTCATCATATATAATAAGAGAATGTTGACCGTTATACATGAAATATTCAGCCATCGCACATCCAGTGTAGGGAGCAAGGTATTGCATTGCTGCTGGTTCTGAAGCACCAGCAGAGACAACAATCGTATAATCCATAGCTCCTGCTTTTCGAAGGTTTTCTACAATTCGAGAAACTTTTCCTTCTTTTTGCCCTATTGCAACGTATACACATGTTATTCCTTGTCCTTTTTGGTTCAAAATAGTATCAATAGCGACTTGAGTTTTCCCAACTTGTCTATCCCCGATAATAAGCTCTCTTTGTCCTCGACCAATAGGCACAAGTGCATCAATAGCCTTGATACCAGTTTCCATAGGTTCATGAACTGATTTTCGAGCCATAACTCCCTCAGCTTGTCGCTCAACTGGATAGTTTTCTTTTGATTTAATTTCACCAAGACCATCAATAGGACGACCAAGTGAATCAACAACTCGACCAATCATTTCCGGACCAACAGGAACCTCAAGTGTTTTACCACTCGTTTTTACTTTTTCACCTTCTTTAATTTTTTGAAATCATGAAAGTACCACAACTCAAACATAATGATCTTCTAAATTAAGTGCAACTCACACTGCACCACTTTCAAATTCTAAAACTTCATTGTATGAAGCTTTTGCAAGACCTGAAACTTTCGCAACACCGTCCCCAAGGTAAAATACCTCACCAACATTTTCTATTTCAGGATTAAGATTTGTAGAATCAATTTTAGTTTCTATCTCTGAAATAATTGACTGCAATACATCGTTTGACATATATATTTTTAGATTAAAGTATAATAATTTTATCTATTTTCCTCACACAGCACTCTCTTGGAAGCGTCTAGAATTCGGAGAAAGTAGTGCGTAAGGAAAATACGCTTTTTTGTTTTTATTTTTGCATGAGTCGTTCTACTTTCGTGAAACTCACATCTACCATATTATCATCAACATATATTTTCATTCATCCTTTTATTCCCTCTTTTTCTAAAAAGATAACTTCTTCTCGCTTTGGAGTCATAGAAAAGCTCTTTTTAAAGACAGTTTGAGCTTGTTCCCAAGCTGCATCCTCTCAAAAAGCAGGAAAATATTCCACCACAAAATTACGTGTATTGTGTAATTTTCTTTGAAAGAGTTTTCTTCCTCTGTTTCAAAGTTTTTGACTCATATCAGCGTAAATTTTAAGATTTCAGAGAAGTTTTTTTGCTTCTTCAAGGCTCAGATTTTCAGGTAGTTTCATATACAGTTTATTAGAGTGAATCTATATTTTTTTCAATAAAGTCTTTAGAGACCTTTGAGTCCTTAAAAAGTTTTTCATTGAGTCTCAGAGTTATATCAACCATATTTTTCTTAATTTGAGAAAGCATAGATTGTCTTTCTTTTTCAATTTGAGATTGAGCTTGCATTAAAGATTCTTGTGCTTGAGTTTGAGCTTCAAGTAAAATAGAGTCTTTTCTACTTTTTGCCATAGATTCAGCTTCTTCAATCACAGAGTTTCCCTTAGAACGAGCTTTTTCTAAAAGATCATCCCCTTGTTTTCTCTTTTCTTCAAGAATTGCTTCGGCATTGTTATAGTCTTCTTGGACTTTCTTTTGCTTCGCCTCCCATTCATCAAGGTATGCAAGATATGGTCGAAATACGAATTTATTTAAAACCCATAAAACAATGAGTATAATAATAAATTGTATTACAAAAGTCTCAACCGTCACAAATTGAAGGTTAGTAAGTCATGTATTTTCTGCTGGAGTAGCCATATATTAAATAGGTTCTAAATCTATAAAGTCTCTTTGTGCTCTATTATAGTACGAAACCAATAATAAATGCGATAACAAGAGCGTAGATTGCAACTGCTTCTGCAAAGGCAATAGCAAGAATCGCAAGTGATTGGATTTTTCCTGAAGCTTCAGGATTTCGTCCAAGAGCTTCAAGTGCTCCTTTCCCGATAAGACCAATACCGATTGCAGGACCAAATGATCCAAGACCAATAGCTAAAGCCATAGCTAACATTTTCATTCCTTCTGTTTCCATAGTTCAATTATAATAAAAATTAAAATGGCATTCTCTCAAAATATATTTTAAGAAAATGAATACCTTAATTTTTAGTGGTGTTCCGATGATTGCTTAAAGTATGCTATCATCAGAAATGCAAATACGATTGCTTGTATGAGCGCTACAAATACTTCAAAGAACCAAAATGGGATAGCAAGTAGTCGACCAGCTTCAAAAAATACACTCGTAGCTGAAGCCATAAGATAACTTATAACTCATATCAGTACAATACCTGCAAAAATATTACCAAAAAGTCTCAGTGAAAGTGATGCAAGCGTTGCTGGGAGTCCAAGGAAATGCAACCATCCTACAAATACATTTATAAGCTTCATTCCAATATTATCTCATTTAAAATTCCAAAGATAAGACTTCGTCATTCCAACAGCCCCTTGAGAACGAACCTGAATCACGAGCATGAGAACTACTGTGATAAGCGAGAGAACAAGAGTAGTATTGAGATCACTGTGCATTGGCCTCATATATGTTAGAAGTGTTGGTGTCACTGACATTCCAAACCAATCTATAATGAGTCCAAAAAGATTCCCGAAGAGAATAATTGAGAACATCCCAACTATGAGTGCATAATATTTACGAGATTCTTTTTTTGTGGCAAATGATTCTCTCATCTGATCATCAAAGAATTTTACAAAATGAAGAAAAAATGTTTTAAGTTTTGAGTCTTTATTTGTTTTAAGTGCTTTATTAGCTAGGAGAGAAACAACAATAACAATAAGAAGGAATATAAACGTTGTTATACTCGTATTTGAAATGGGTCAATATACTTGTTCTCATTGGATAAGTGGTATGTGAGGCCCCTCAGCTGAATGCTCACTTCCTGTTGCGTCGTGAAGCTCAGCATCTGTTACATCGTAGGAGTTATTTGTTTGATTCTCTGTTGTCATTGATAGGTGAAATTGTTTGTATATCTTGTAATAATTTTCATGCTTTGAGGTACATTATCAAACCCAAAACAGGGAGAGAAAAGCAGATACTTATGAGTCTCATAAGGTTACCAGTGCCAAAAAGCGCGTCGAGTATAAGTCAAATAAGATAAAAAGCAAGTAAATTACCCAAAATTATGATGTTGATTTTTAAGAGGATTCCCAGCATAAAAAATAGACTCAAAAAATAATTTTAAGTCTATTGTATGTAAGAATATATAATGTCGAATTTTAAGTATCCATTTTTTTAATTTCTTCAGAGATATATTCTCTGTTGACATCATTTTTTCCAAACATCTTTTCATTGAGTTTCAGAGAAACATCAAGAATATGTGTTTTCATTTGGCCTAACATACTTCTTCGCTCTTTTTCGACTTCTCTCTTTCCTCATTCTAAAATGCTCAGAGCTTGAGAATGTGCTATTTCTATTATTTTTGAAGCTTTTTGTTGAGCAATTGAATCAGATTCTTGCATGAGATGTGCGGTGGTTTCTCTTGCTCCTTTAAGAAGTTCCTCTGAATGTTGACGAGCGAGTGACATTTTTTGTTCATAGTGCTCTTCTGCAGTTTTGAGTTTTTCAAGCTGTATTTTTCTTTGCTCTATATTTTGTGTAAGTTTTTTCCCAATAAAATAATGAAATACTGCAAGAAGTATCCCAAAATTTATTATCTGAGCAAGGACGATGTAGATATCTATATCTGGCATTTGAAATGTATATTTATCCTATAAGTTTAAGTGCAACTGTGAGACCGTAAATAGCAGAAGTTTCTACCAATGCTGCAAATAATACCATATATTGAAGTATCTGATTTTTATTTTCAGGATTTCTATTTACTGCTTCAAGAGCTTTTGCTAAAAGCATCCCCTCTCAAAGACCAGCTCCAAAACCA
>JAGXIV010000037.1 GCA_024635485.1 bacterium
AGATGTGTATAAGAGACAGGATTTGTCAGGATAATTTCAAGAAGAATTTTATACATGAATTAGATTTTTTTAAATAACTCTACTAATGAAGTATCAATATTTTTCAATATTTTGAAATCCGTTTTTTTATGATTTCCTATTCAGTCAATTAGTCCTATTATGTATTTTCAATCTAATTTTCATCAACGTTTTTGAAAAATATTATTATAATCTCATCTAAAACTATCTTCTTCCCAACTACATGGATGTGATCTATCAGTAAAACTATAAAAGTGATTTTTATTGTAATTCTTTCCAATCTTCTCTATTGCATATAATATGTATCTATAAAACTTATATTCAAAATTTAGTTGCCTATATCACTTAATGCTCTGTAAACAGGTTATAAAAATAGAATCTTTTCACATAAATATGCTTCAAGTATAGACTAATTCGACTTCTTCCTGTTCATTTACTCTCTGCCCATTAGAAATATCTAATGTAATATTACCTTTAGAAACTCATCATTTAGTTCTAAAAATATTCACTGACAACATTCCTGCATTATCTTGCATTCAGTAATATTCTTGAGAGAGAGTATCTTGAAAAACATACATCCCAAAACTCATTTCATAAGTGTAATTAGCATCTGAAATTATTGGAGAAGAAAAAATATTATTATAGTATGCTAATTTATCTTGTAAATCAGGAACAATATTATATGCTGCAATAAAAATTTTATTCACTAGGAAATTTTCCAGAAAAAAAATATTTATAATAGTCCCCTCTAGATTTTGTGAAAAGAGTAACTCATAATGATGAAAACGAAGAAAATTCTGTATATTTCACAGATGACGTTCTATATACTGAATATCATGAAGAATAAGATTTTTATGGCGTCATTTTCTTAATCACTCTTTCCACAGAAGAGCTATATGCTTGAGTGCATTAGTTCAAAGTTGTTTGAGTATTATAAAATTTTCAGAAGTGATGGCATGTTTTCTTGTTTCACTCATAGTGATTAAATAAGTATCCTTCCATTTCTATATTCCTCAACTTCAAATTTGTTCACCTGACAACCATATTGACATTTATTATTGTGGTGTTCACATCATTCACACCACTTGGGAACTGTTTGTCTGAGTCTCTTAGTATGAGGTGAAAACTTTTGAATATAGGCTGACATATCATTATTCAAAAGGTATTTTATATCTGCTGTAAAAGCAAGAGGTGGACAAGGAAGTATGGTCTCTCCATCAGGATTGATAACAGTAAATGCATCCGTTTTCTCAAAAGAAGGCGTCCCACAAGTAGATACAAGATTCATATTATACTTTAAATAGACATACTGCTTTTCAGTAAACATACATATGGGCATAGGACCGAATATTTCTACGTCAATTTTTTCTTCTTCTTTGAGCGCTCTAGCAAGTTTATAAAAATACTCTCCATTCTCAAGACTTGGTTCTTCACTAAATACGATTCAGAGTGATACCGGTACTTTTAGTTTTCAAAGAATTTTTTGTATCAAAATAGCTTGATATTTATTAATATCATAAAGGTTATAAATAAGACGGACTCGAGAATGCTTTGAATAATATGAAACATTTTTTATAATTTCTTTATGACGCGTCATAAAGAGGACATTAATATTTATAAGAAATCTGTCAGGCATTTCTTTAAGCTTAATCATTGCGTTCGACATTACCGTAGTAATCATTCACTCTTCTCGTGCAAATTTAATAGCTTCATTTATGTGCTTCCACAAAGCTGGTTCTCAACCAATAAATATTATATATCGGACTCCATTTTCTTTTAATTGAAGTAGGATTTCTTTATAACGCTCAAAAGAGAGTTCTATATTTTTATACGGAGCTATGTATTTCTCTGCATAACAATAATCACAATTTGTATTACATTCGTATGTTCCAACAAAGGCTATATTATCAAATTTCATAAATATCTTATTTAGTTGCTAGTATTTTTTCATTTATTGTATTGAGTACTCATAATCTCAGCTCAAAACTTCTAATTATTATTTCTAATGCTTTTTCAAAGTTCTCGTCACTGAGGAAATAAGCAAGCAATTCATATCATTTTTCACTATGTTCTCCTCCATCAAGATCTATATGTCTTTGAAGGTAATTGATAAAAAATGCGTTATTAGTTTTTCATCTCTCGGAAGTCTGAGTTACTATCGAAGTAAAAAAATCTGGAATAAGATCTTCTCTACAAAAGAAAAACGATGCAAGAGGCTGGAATATTAATTTATCTGGGTCTTCTACTATATTTGAAATTTCTCTCATATAGAGAAAATGCTCTTTGACAGATTCAGAAGGAAAGAAATTAGGCTGATGTAGGTCAAGACTTATATCATCTGACATTCTCACATGTCACATGGCTCTTTCAATATAATATAAATCAGCTTCTGATTGTTCCATAGCCTTGAGGTAGTATTCGAAGTGAGATAAGTCGTTAATTTCGCTATCACTTTCTTCATCTAAAACAATTTCTGTAATAAGTCGTGAAAACTTACCAGGAACTTTAGGATACCAACAAGAAAAATTATTACTTCCTTTCTTATAGACTGAATTTACTCCAAACTGAATTGATTTTAAAAGTATCATAAAATCCCATACTTGAAAAACATGATGTTCCATGTACATACGAATATTTTTTTGGGAATTAATATTATTGAAAACATCATGCTGAACAATTGCATTTCGTAATTCAGCAACTCTCGGATTACTTAAAATATCTTGGATATATAAACTATCGTATTGCATAAATTATAATTAGTATGAAATCAAATTCTCTTCTATATAGGCCTTACAACTTCCATTTCTATATGCTGTCGCCATAAGTATTATATAAAATAACTCTTCCGACCCTACTCACGTATCCTCGTAAATAGTTCTTACATTTTCATTATATATTTGCATATATTTATTATATGTATCTTCATCCTCTATAAAAGCAATATAAATACCTAAAAGTGCTAGTCTTCCTAGTTCTGCCCCTTCCCCATTAGGATCAATTTTTATTGATTCATAGCTTACTTCTTGGAGTGAATTGATATTATCGAAATTCTTAAATTTTTCAGGAAGTTTGCCATTAATCATTTGATCTACCATTGTATATTTCTCTTCTTTTGATTCAGTTCCAGGACAATATCCATTTTCCACTGCATCATAAAAGTAATTTTTTAATGTAAACGCTGGAAGTTGAACTTTTTTTCATTCTTCTAGAACATAATCAGTTTCTCATTCGAAATATTGGCATTTTGTAACCAGAGAATCAACCACCTCTTTCGAGAAGACCATATCATTTTTTAATGCAAATCGACTTGTTGATTTTTCACCTTCTACTTCACTATATGTACTGACTTCTACAACTGGATTTTCAGTAAGAAAATCATCTTGAGGATCTTCTGAATTTATAGGTATTTCTACATCGACTATTCCGCTACCTGCTGAACTACCAGATTGATTTTCAGTACTAGTTGCTACATTATTTCCACAAGAAATAAGTACAAAAAGGAGACATATAAATGCAAAAAATTTCATCATATTTTAAGTTATAAAAATATATAATATATGGTTACAAATTGTAAGGTATTTCTAACTAATGTAAAATGTTTTCCCATTTACTTTTCGAAAGAATATCAACTTTGAATACAGTCAAAACAATTTTTCTTCATACTTCAAGAACTATATTTCATAAAATATTGCTCAGATTTTAAAAAATGCCGAAAAATTTCTTCTCTCGTATAACGAATATGAGAAATTTTTATATCTGAAAGAAAGCATACTGGATGATGAATACGAATATATCACTCGATATCAAACTCTATCATATCTTTCATTTCAAGCTCTCCATTCTCCAGATTAAAAAAATCTGGATATATACATGTTTCAAAATTACATCCATCTAGACTCTCCTTTGCTTTATTATTTGTAACTTTACTTGAAATACTCCCATGTATCCCCTTATATAGAAATTCATAATTAAAGTAATCCTCACTTTTGGTTATTTGAATTCAAGATGTTTTTCGTATGAGTGGAAGGAGTTTTTCAAAATCTAAACTCATATCATATCGTACGGTATCTATATTCATATGCTCTAGCATTTTTGCAATTTTCAGAAAATCTAAAAACTCTTTCAAGGAATTAATATTTTTTGATAATAAAAAATGCATCTCTGGATATATCTTTGAGAGAGAGTGTAATCTCTGTAGATATTCTTTTTCAAAAAAAGAAGCATCATTAATTTGAAGTACTACTCATCTTGAGAGTTCTTTAATTTTCTCTAAATATATATCTAAATTTGTATGTAAAATAGTGTCTACTCAATACAGAAAATAGACAAAGTTTTCGGTCGTAACTTCATTCGCGTATACTATATTATCTAAAATTTTTTGACTATCATAATCTTGATTTCATACTGTACCATAAAAGCACCCGCTACATTTTGTTGGGCACTTTTCTCCAAGTTTTATAAAAATCTCTGGAGCTTTGGCTGATGAAGTAAAGATTATCTGTGACATTTAAAAATCTTGAGAATAATAGAGTTTTATATTTTTTTCTTCTTGTAATAATTGCTCAAGAGCAAGATCAAAATTTATAGGGTCATTATATGTTTTATTCCCAAGAATTAAAACTCAGTCATGAGAAAATTTATATGTACTCTCTACATTTTGATACCGAAAAACAATTTCGTACCTCATAGTATCAGCTTTTGTAGGAATAATTGTAGTAGTATATTGTAGAGAAAATCATAAAAAATTATTGTGTATATGCAAAAGCCCTACAGATTTTGATTCACAAGATGTATATTCATTCTCAGGGATATATAAGCGAATATGTATATTTGAGATGTGCTGTTCACTTTTACGAAGAAGTTTCGCAAAAAGTGTATAATACTCTTCTAAAAAAAAACTAACATTATCATAATCCATAAGCGACTGTATCACCGTATTATCCCAACTTACTGGAGTATCTACAATAATTTTTCAGCTATATCATTGATTTAAAATATTAAGAGCCGTTGTTCATTGAATTTTAACGGGAAGAGCTATGATAATGAGATCATATTCTTTAAAGTGAACTTTTCAGCTCAGTCATATAATAACCTGTATATCATATTTTTTCGATATGAGTGACTGAGACGCTTGACTCTGACATACACCAGTAATATGAACAGGTTTATTTTGGAAAAAATTAATATACTTTTTTCACTGCTCTCCTACTCAGATAATAAGTATAGTATTAAACATGGAGTGTTTTTAAGCAGCTATCTCAAAAGAGCTCATAGTAATCTCTGGGAATTCACATACATTTTCCTGAAAAAATACAGTCTTTACATGTTTCTGTTTGAACACTATCGTAAGTCGCAGCATAATCATCTCGTTTCTCTCAAGTGACCAGATGACTCACACGATCATTTTTTATATTATCCTTTATAAAAGGATAATATGTTTCCTCTATTACGCAGTATGGAATATTATCAATCACTACCTTCAGTTTAATTTTCTTACTAATATATAAAATTTTTTTTATATATGGGAGAGAATCCTTATATTCAACCATAAGGTCTTTCTTCTCTGAATTTGTAAATAATTCAAGAGAAGAACAGTAATTCAACTGACAACGTGTAATTTTAAATTTCCCTAAATAGAGAAATAACTTCAGAAGTTCCCTATAGTTTCATTTATACAAAACAGTATTTACATCCAAAACAAATGTTGTGTCTTGCGAAATAATATCATCTACATTACGTATTGCTGCATCTAAGTTCGCAAAGCTCGATGGAGACTGTGTAATGTCATCATGAAGCTTGCCATATCAGTGAAATGAAAATATAACTCCCGTCAATCACCTCTCATACAAATCAGATACATATGATGTATCTTTGAGCCTAAATCAATTGGTATGAATTCTTATATGCTTATATCATTGACTCTTAGCAAATGAAATATAGTGAGGAAGATTCTTATCGAGTGTTGGTTCTCCTCACGCAAAAATAACAAAGCGTTTTCATTGCTCAAAACCATCCCTGAGAAGAGTTTCAACTTCACTTTGTGTTAAGTTATTTTTATATTTGAACCGTAAATCTTTTTGATAGCAAAAAACACATCGTACGTTACACGCGTATCATAGAAATATTTCAAGCCCTTCAAGGTCTTTAATATCTTCCATAAGCGCCTATTACCATCTACTTCCATGACTTCCATGACTTCCGTGACTTCCATGACTTCCATGACTTCCATGACCAGTGATAGTATTTATTCATCCATTAGGAGTAAATTGAGCTGATGGGGTAGAGCTAAAATGTCCATTTACAATTCAACTTGCATGATTTACTTTACAAACTCATGCATTATCATAATCGATATCATAATTCATTTTAAGTCCATTTGAGGCTGGTGATAATCCATCAGATTTCGTTTGATTAAAGTGTTCAAAAGCAGCAGATGCCTGATCTGCACTGGCAAAAAGAAGAGCTCAAGCACTTATTCATAATGCATCTTTTTTTGTTATTTTTCCACTCTCGTCAGTAAGAAAATTTTTGAGTGATTTTTTAAGTGCTGGAAATTTTTTGTGTACTGCCATAATTTATATTTGAGTAACTAATAGTTAGTATTATAGAAATTTTTACATAATTGCAAAAAAGCTCTCTTTACTTCAATTCTCTTTCTTATCTACCTATCCAGGACATCAAGATTTTTTTATCTTCAGGATTCTGTAATTTTTCAAAAATAGTATCTAAAATAGCTATCTGTAGCTTCATTTTTTCATCTTTTACAAGAGGAGTATAGAGATTTCCATCTATTTTATAATTATGAATAATATCTACTCATAAGTATGGTTTATAGACATGATCATTGTATCATGGAAGTCCATCTAATGTACTTGATTGGACCGCAATTTTAGTAATATCACTGTTCATCATTCTATTATACGTTTCTTGACCAGAATCACCCACATCTGTCATAAAAAAAGTATCATCTCACATTCTTCCAAGCATTCTTGATTCATCACTCGCATAGATTTTTCCATCATAGTTATAGGCTACTCATCCAATAGCTATACCACTTGGACTTCGAATATCCATAAACGCTGGATCAAAAGCATTAAATATCTTTTGAAGATATATGCCTGTAATTTGCTCTCTAAATTGTTTTCACTGTTTATTAATCTCTATAATATAATCAAGGGATTTTCTATAGAAATCTATCCATTCATCTGATTCATATGCAAGAGTTTCCATATCACTTGCCGCAAATCCATAAGGATTAAGCCATCTCAAGAAAATACCATCAAGTCATAAATTAATATAGGTATCAATTATTTCTTTGTAGCGAGGAAGTGTTTGTTTTGTTACGGTAAGAAGTGCTCCAATTTTTCAAAGTCCTCTTTTTTGTTTTTCCTCATCAACTCTTTTAAGCCAATACGTTACAGATTCAAAACTATTTCCATCAAAACCGGTTCTATTTGCATTATGAGACAATTCATCTCCATCAAGGCTGCTACAAATATCAACTCAGTTATCTAATAACCATTTCAATTTATCCTCTGTCATAAGCGTCAGATTTGTAACAATAGAAAAAGTCAGTTTTTTATCAAGATGTAGAGCTCTTTGTCCTGCATATTCAACTATATATTGTACAATTGGATAATTCACAAGTGATTCTCCACCCTGAAATTCTATAGTAAGACTTGGAGAGTTTGTATATAAAATTGCATCGACTACTTTTTTTGCAGTTTTCTCATCCATATCAAATTGTTTTGCGCTCATAGGAGCTACTGCTGCATGACAATACTTACATTTATGATTACATCTGAGAGTAGTTACAATCATATGAAGCGTTGGTCCTACTCATACAAAATGATGTTTTCCTGCAACACTTCAAACCATTCTCTCTTCATAAGATTCATTTTTTATAAATCCTTTTTTCACGAGCTCCTCAAACTGATTCCCTACATCAATATTTCCAAGTATAAATTTCTGAAAATCATCGTTACTAAAAAAGTGAAACTTTCCAGCATCATTCGTTATAAGATAAGTATTTTCATTAAATTTTTTAAAACGGAAATATCCTATTTTATCCTTTGGAATTTTATCAATCGTTTTTGTGTCTAAATGCATAGGTTTATATTGAAAGGAGGTAGTTCATAAATTCTCTAAAAATCTCATCAGATTCTTCGCTGTTTTCTGCAGAAATAGAAATTGCTCAATCTTTATAATCTATTTTTGCTACATCAGAAAAATCTTTTATAGATTCTTGAACTGAATCATTTGAGTAGATTTCTGATGATATTTCATATTTTTTCTGCATGGGAATATTTATTGTTTTTTAAATTTGTTCTTCATATCTGCTACTGCACCGGGATCAGCTATAACTTGTGGTTTAGCAAGTTCTGTTTCTTCTTCAATTTCTCGAAGTATATTTTCTATTTCTTGTTCATCAATCTTAAGGTCAGGGTCATTTTCTATTTCTTTTAAGATATCATCAATATCTCTATCAAAATCTATTTCATCTTGCTGAGAGTTATTTGTGTTATCTGTATCGAGAGAAACATAATTCTGAAAATCAAGTGGTCCATTAATGGCCTTAGTTACAATAGTTTCACGAATAACTTTATTATCTTTTTCGAGTTTATCTCTCAAGTATACATTTAAGAGTTCATCAGAAAATTCTCATATGATATGTTTTGGATCTTCTGTAATATCTTGTTTTGTTGTAAACTCTAAAATAATATTTTTATTTCCATCAAACTTGAAGAAAAAATATCATATATCAAGAAAATTATAGGCAGCTTTTAAAATAACGTCTTTTGGAAAAATATTTGTATCTATCAGGAGTTCAAATTTTTCTCCATCAATTTTCTCACTTAGAAATTGACTCATGGGTTTAAAAGGATTAATGTATATGGTTTTTTTTGTACTCAAAAAGTATATTGCTTTTTGAGCTATCACAAATTATTTTATCGACTTTACGTTGAAAAGTCTCATATATTTGTATAATCGTGATATTATAATTTTTTATTAGACTGAGCATGACTCAAATACAAATAATTGGACATAAAAATCCAGATACTGATTGTACCCTTTCTGCTATTATTGCCGCTGATTATCTTGAAAAAAAATGATATACTGCAACTGTTTTTATTCAATGATCTCTGAATAAAGAAACTCAATACTTTTTAGAAACATACAAGATTCCAGAGCCTGAAATACAGACAAAACTGAATCCAGAAATTGATGTATGCCTCGTTGACCATAATGAATCTTCTCAAAGTATTGATAATCTCAGCGAAGTAACAGTGAGTCATGTTATCGATCATCACAAAGTTCAATTCACGTCAAATGCTCCGCTTTTTATGAGGTTGGAACCACTGTGTTCAACTGCTTCTGTATTATATAAAATGTACAGTGATGAGTGATTTATTATATCAAAGGAAATAGCAACTATGATGCTTGCTTGCATTATGTCAGACTCTCTCCTATGGAAATCACCTACAACAACTCAGGAAGACAAAGAAATTGTATCACAGTTACAAAAAATTTCAGAAATCTCTGATCTTGAAGCTTTTGCAATGCCTATGTTTGAGGCAAAATCTGATATTTCTGACTTAGATGCTCAGGATATTATAATGTCTGACTATAAGATATTTGAAGCTGGGACTATTACTTTTTGATGTGGAACTGTTGAAACAACCTCTCCAAAGAGTATTTTAGAAAGAAAATGAGAAATTCTTGATTGACTGAAAGAAATCAAAGAAAAACAAAAACTAGACTTCATTATGGTGAGTATTGTGGACATTTTAAATGAAAAAAATACTACACTCGTACTTGATGGGAAAGACAGTGATATTATTGAACTTGTTTTTTGATGTACGGTACTTGAAAACCAAGCTGATTTATGAGCACGACTTTCTCGAAAAAAACAAATTATTCCAGAACTCACACAATATTTATCAGCATTATAATGGAAACACTCTGACTTATTATTGGTCGATTTCAACCTCTACATATTTGACATAAGCTTCTAATTTCAGAGTCTTTAGCTCACAATTCAGATACAATTATGCTCATTGGTTCTTGAGAAACAAGAGATAAAAAAAATCCCTATAGTTTTAATCTCAGAAAAAAAATAATACAAACAGAATATAGAAATAAAAAACTTTCTCTGTATTGTCTTCCAGATTTTCCAGAGGATGAAGATTGGATAAAAAAAATTATTTCTTTTATTCCAGAGAATACATTACATATACATCTATATTGTTGAGATATACAAAATGACTACGCCATACAGGTGTTAAAAACATTTTATACAGAACTTCCCTTCAGTATGAAAATTATTGAAATACCACGTAGTATTATTCCAGTATCTGCGACACAAATACGAAACTGGATTAGGAAAAATAACAATAAAGAACTCAAAAAATATATTTCAAATGAGAGCTTAGAAATACTGAAAGAAGAAAAATTGATTTAGACTCAAGACTGGCTATAATACAAACATATTTTAATAATTATCGGACAACGAATATGATGCAAGATGCAAAAAGAGATTTAGACAAGGCACTCTCTCACCTTGATAGTGAGTTTTCTAAACTCCAAATGGGAAGAGCAAATCCTTCATTAGTAGAATGAATCATGATTGAACAATACGGAAGTATGCAAGCAATCAAAAATATTGCCTCAGTAAATATACTTGATACTCAAACTCTTTCTATTGCTCCATGGGATAAAAGTATAGTGCACGCTATAGCAAAAGCCATCACTGATGCTGGTGTTGGACTTAATCCACAAACACAAGCTGATTCTGTCCTCATAAGAATTCCACCAATGACAGAAGAGAGAAGAAAAGAAATGGTAAAAGTAGTAAAAAAATTTACAGAGGAAGGAAAAGTTTCGGTAAGAAATGTTCGAGGTGATTATATTAAAAAAATAAAACGACAAGAAACTGAAAAAGAAATATCTGAAGATGTTGCCCAAGGTCTAGAAAAAGATTTACAAAAGCTTATAGATGAGGCGAACAAAACAGTAGAAGAAACAGCAAAAAAGAAAGAAGCAGACGTGATGAAAGTATAAAAATTATTTGTTTTTCACAGAATTCTTTATATAATCCCACAGATTTAAAATTACATTTACTCTTTATTATACGTACTCATGGCTAAAGGAAAAAGAACTTACGTAGCATACTACTCTACAGAAACTGGAAATATGGTTCACTCAACGAACATACAAAAAAAGAATTTTGAAGCTGGAAAAAAAGGTCCAGAACTTCGAAAATATAATCCAAAAACTCGAAAACATGAAGTGCTTCGAATGAAGGAAATTAAAAAATAAAAATAGCTCAACTAAAAAACTCTCAAGATTACCTTGAGAGTTTTTTATATCTATCATGTATTATCTCACAAAAATCCAAACGTCGTGTTCCCAACTTACATCATATCCTGGTTGACCTGATACAATTCCCCAAGGATTTGAGTCATACCTTGCTCCAGTTCATAGTCCATCCCCAGAGAGAAAATCCCGAAAAGCAAGCAAATAACTTGAATTATGTGGTGTAGGTCTGAGTGACCATTGAGTTCAATGACACTGTATTTGATTACTAACTAAGTAGCTTCAATTAATACTGGTCTTATACGAAAATTCAGTACTGCTTCCAAAAAAATTACTACAAGGAACAATAGGCCCCATATACATACCATTCATAAACTTATCATATTTTAATTGTAAAAATTTTGAATTAGTATTTGCTGTACTCACGTTTGAGGTATCAAAGAGTACCATCATTTCTGTATGATATAATTGTGCCATATTTAATGCATAGGTTTCATTTGTATCCTCCATTGATGAAGTATAGATTCACATTGGAGCATTAAAAGATATCTCAGTTCCATTTGTATCATTATCAATATGGGCTGCAAAAGTCCATCCCCCTCAATCAGTAGTCATATCACAATATACATCTATAGGTTGGACTCAAGATGGATTTATTTTTTTGATTCAAGACTGAGTAGATCACAACAATGCTTTAATCCCCTTGCAGCTTGTGTTTGGAACTATTCCCACATAATCATTTCAATTCGCTCATACAATCTTATTCTGAGTCGTAAGATACGATACAAATGAGCCCGTAGAGCTTTGTAAATCTAAGCCATTATCTAATATAACACTTTCAAGTTTATGTATAGGTATATTTGTAGTTTGTTGCATCAAAACTCAGATCTCAGATCCAAAAACTCATGGGTAGAGGGAGCTGTAACTACTCAAATTTTCTGCAGCATGCACATTATTTCCAAGGACGAATGTATCTGTGTTTTTTTCTTCAAAAAACGCAAGTATTTGACTGCTTTTTCTATCAGCTGAAACTATATAAGTAAAAAAATCTTTTGATTTTGGATCTCTTCCTCCATCAGAATATTTAATAATATCAAGCACAGATTGATCCAAATCTCACTGAGTTCAGATTTGAGCTCCAGAAAAACTCACTGCTACCATATCAGCAGAAAGTGGGATTTTTTGTCGAGTAGCATGAAGTTCTAATGCCTTATGGAGAGATGAAATTTGTTCAAGTCTGCTTCCATCTCTGACTCATCTTAAATAGTCTGTATATGACACAAAACCAATACTTGATAAAATTGCTACAATTGTGATTACAACAATGAGCTCAACAAGAGTAAATCCTAAATTTAATTTTTTCATTATTTTTTTATCTTATATAAATCCACACATCATTTCAAAAAGAATTTGTTGTGCTTATACCATCCCATTCTCCATTGAGCCATCTCCAAGCATCAGAGGACCATCGAGTCCCAGCAGTAGTACTTTCTCGAAAATATAACAAGTATAAACCTAAAGGACCTCATGTTGGATTATAATCTTGTGGTCTAACATACCAAGCTGTTCAACATCATCAGACTTTACTTGACATATATTCTCATCATATTTTAGTTTTATGAAATAAAATATCAGAGGATCATAGTGGATTCGGGCATGAACTTAGAGTTGCTGTATGGAACATAGGAGCATCTAATCCATACCGAAGCATAAGAAAAGAATTAGTATTATTCGCCTCTTGAGGAGATTTTGTATTGATGAGTGCCATCATTTCAGTATGTTCAAATTGAGACATATCCAAAAAATACTCAGTTCACGTATCTTTTCTCTCTACATTATAAGTTCATACGGCAGAAGCAAAAGAAATTTCAGAAATTGCACTCCCTCCATCTACATGACCAGCAAAAGTCCAACCACCTCATTCTATATCCATATCACAATATACTTGAAGAGTTGATGAACCGTTTGGAGAAATAAGATATTTTCAACTTTCTCATGCCTTTCCAAGATCTTTTATTCTTTTACAACTCTGGTTCGGAATCATCTCAGTGAGATCATCAAAAGTTGAATCTAAAAATTGAGTATCAGAAAAGTAAGACAAGGTTGTTTCAGTTCATGTAACAATATCATAGGAATTTCAGACAATATTTGTAAGTTTATTGAGTGGGATTTGAGTATTTTTTTCTAGCATAATACCAAGAGGGCTTCAAACAACCTTAGGAAACATATTTATATAATCTATAGTGTCAGCATGAGTACTTGGGAGAAAAGTAAGAAGTTTTGAATCTCAAATATATCACATTAGTTGAAAATCACGTCCAGTGTGAGTTAACATATATGTATATGGAACATCATATTCTGGATCTAGACCTCCACCATCATATCAAATAGCCTTCATTACGTTAGATCCTGCAAGTCCTTGATATGCAAATAATGAGCCATTTGCTGAAATTTCTACTGCATCTTCTGGAAATGGAAGTTTTGTTTGTGAACTTAATATTTTTAATCAATCACGTATTTCATTGAGTTGTACCATACGATTTGTATCTCTACTTCCAGCTAAATATTGCTGGTATGTCGTAAATCATACTGTTGAAAGGATTGCAAGAATTGCAATCACTACAATTAGCTCCACAAAGGTAAAAGCTCATTTATTTTTTATCATATTTTCATTATCTAACAAATATCATTCCATTTTTTCAATCTAGATCTCAATCAACTCAACTATTAAATCTATCTGATCTCAAACCATATATACTTTTTCAATTATTAATTCAAGAGTTCACAGCTGTTGAATAATATCTAAAATAATATCATTCATATCTATGTCCACTCACTCTCCCTCAATCAGCAATTTCTCTATCTGTGTAATCAATATTTCACCATTTGCTTATATAGTAGCCTGTTGTCCCCTCATTATCACAAGCACTTGCCCAGGTTGTTAGAGGAAATAATTCCCTACAGCTTCCAGGAACTGTAGAACTAGCGCTTGCATATTGGCTAGCATCTTTAATATAAAGTGTATCACTTATTTCAAAACTTAAAGCATAATCAATAGTTTTACCTGTAGTAAAAGAAGCTAACATAATTTCAGAAAAATTTAGATTTTTTGATGACTCTCAAAGTGAATATGGCTTAGACTCATCTTGGACATTCCCACCTTCGACCATCCATCAAAAGTCTTTATACAATGCATCAACAGGACTTGATCTCGCTACTAAAGTCCAACCTCAACCATCCATTTGCATATCACAATATACTTGAATTATTTTTTTTCAACTTGGATTTATAACATACAAACCACTTGTAGCACTTGGTAGCAATAATTTATGAGTTTTGCAACTAGAGTTTGGTACGAGTCATAAAAATTCATCATTATTTCAACTCAAAACTCTCGTATTTGATAAAATTGCTACTAAATTAACCTGAGTCCCCGAAACATCTATAACTGAACCTGTTTCATATACTGGATTTCGATGTATTGGCATATTAGTAGTAGTATCAATAATTACCCCTAACTCTCATCCATAGACGTAAGGATACATATCCTCTCATGCAGCATATGTATTCTCTAGTATAGAAATATTTTGTGATGATTTTGATTCTAAAAATGTAAGTATTTGTATGTTTTTTCTATCAGCACTCGTAAAAAAAGTAAAAAAATCTTTTGTACGAGGATCTACTCCTCCATCTGAATATCGAATAATATCAAGAGTATCTTGATTTATATCTCATTGATATCAAGCAATAGCTCCATTATACTGGATAGTTTTTGTTCATTGTGAAAGAGGAAAGAGTGCACGAGTAGTATAGAGTTCGCTTGCACTAAACAAGCTAGTAACTTGTTGAATACGATTTGAATCTCTGACTCCTATTAAATAATTTGTGTATCCTATAAATCAGAGTGTGGAAAGGATTCAAACAATTGTAATCACCACAATTAACTCAACGAGTGTAAATCATTTTTTCATATATTTTTTATTTATCGAACAAAAATCATTCATTCTGTATTTCCTATATCTCCACTTCCTTCATCAGTAAATTTATTAGCCCTTAAGCCATAGAGTGAAGAAATATTATTAGAGTTAGTTGGATTAGAGTAGTATCGAAAGAAGAATCATTCATCTCGAAATCAAATTTTAGTTTCATCACTTCGATAGCTTATAAATCACCAATTAGCGTGAGCAAATACGTTTCATAACTTTTCAACATCACAAGAACTATTCCAGTCAACTCAATCTTGTGAAAATTCTCTACAATTAGATGTGGGAGATGATACAGCATAATTATTCGAATCAACAATATAGTCATCGTCTACTCAAATTACAATTGCCTTATCCGGATTTTTCCCATTTTGATAACTTGCTATCATTATTTCTCTAAAATTTAACTGAGTAGAAACTGGTCAAAGAGAATATTTATCAGTATCGTTATTTATACTTCAATATTCAATCATCCATCCAAAATTTAATGGTGCTGCATTGATATGACTTCTTCAAACAAGAGTCCATCATCAACCCGCAAAAAGCATATCACAGTAAACTTCTTTTTTTCATCCATTTACTAAATCAATAATATAGTTTCAGTTTCCTCGAGCACTTCATAGTTCTTGAATTCTATTACAACTGGAAGCTTGAGAGAGAAAAAACAGATTATCTCGACTTGAATCGAATTTAATTTTATCTGATTTATACATATAAACACCTCCAGTTCAGTTTATAACATCATACGTATTATTTATAGGAAGCTCAGACCTTTGAAGAGGTGTTTGAGTAGCTTTATCTACTATAACTCATAAGGGTTTTCCTGCAGTTTTAGGAAATAAATTTCAATATTCAATAACTGCAGCATGAACTCATAATACTCAAGCACTAGAAAGTAAATTTACATCCGATACATAGGTTAATAGCTGAAAATCTTTTCCATTATCAGCTAACATGATCGTTAAGAAAGTATCAAACTCTGGATCAAGTCCTCCTCCATTATAATCTATTGCTTGAATTATTTTTTCATCTACATCTCATTGTATCGCGTATGAACTTCAGCTCATTGTGATATTTACTAAGTTTGCAGGAAATGGCAGTTTCGTTGTTATACTCAGACGCTCTAATCAATCATGCACATCATTGAGTTGTACAATTCTATTTGAATCATAACTTCAAGATATATATTCTTGATAGGTCACAAAACCTACAGTCGCTAAAATAGCTAAAATTGTAATTACAACTATAAGCTCCACAAAAGTAAAAGCAGGTTTATTGGTTCTATACATTTTTTTATCTTACAAATATCATTCCTTGTTTGTTTTCCATAACTCCTAAACCATCTCAAGTAGTCTTATTCCATCAACTTGATTCCATTCAATAATGTAAAGTTGCACTATTTCTTGCATATTCATCAAAAAAGTAATGTGTATCATTAAGAAGATTATCAGTTGAATAATTCAATAATCCCCAAAAAACAAGAGCACTATGATCCGTCGTCTTTCAATCCTGTCAGGTTATATCACAAGGACTCATCCAATTTGAAATTGGATACACTTCCGTACATCCAATACCACGAGAAAATGTTCAATAATTACTTGAATTTTTAATATAATTCTTATCAATACTCGTTTTAGCTGCATATTCTATATTTTTTCATTCAACATAAGAGCTTATCATAATTTCTCAAAAACCTAAAGTTGTTGATTCTTCTCAAAGTGAGTATGCTGCATTGTTATCTCTTACTGTTCATGTTTTTGACAACCATCAAAAATTATTAGGTGAAGAATTGTTACTACTTCGAGCTACAAGAGTCCATCATCCACCATCAATTTCCATATTACAATAAACTTCAAATGGACTGAGTCACGATGGATTAATATTATAGATCCCATTTCCAAAACTTCATCATGTTTCAAGTATTTTTTTACAGGTAGTATATGGAATGATTCAAACAAGATTGGATTCTTTTCATGAAATGAGATAGCTATCTGTTATGTATGCGTCAAATAAATTTGTAGTACTATCTTGTAAATCTATATAACCACTTTGTGAATATTCACTCATTTCTTGCAAGGGAGTATTTGTTTTTTGTTCTAAAAGAATTCAGAGTTTCTTTCAAAAAACATTTGGATATCTTTGAGAATAATCTTCTGCAGCATAGGTTTGAGTCAATGTATTTGAAATAACATCTGAATTATATTTTTCTAAAAAACCAAGCAATTGAAAATCTTTTCTATTTCGAGAAAGTAAGTAAGTGTAAGGAGTTTCATCAAGTGGATCAAAAGTATTTTCACTGTAAGCAATGGATGAAAGTACATTTTTTCAAGCATATCCTTGGTATAAAAACGCTGTTCCACTATTTCGAATTTCTACCGCATCATCTGGAAGTGGAAGTTGTCATTTCGTAATAGCAAGCCTCATACCATCCCTCAGACCTGAGAGTTGAGCAAGTCTTTTACTATCTCTCGTATCACCAAGATAGTTTTCATATGATATAAATCCAACTGTCGCAAGGACAGAAAGTATAACTACGACTACCATTAATTCTACTAATGTAAAAGCTTTAAAATTTTGTTTCATAAATTATTTTTTTAAAAATTAGCGAACCATAATATAAGAACTGAACCCTTGGTAAGCTTTATCAGAAAAGGTATCTCAACAAGACAGTCCATCTTGAAAATCATCAAACCCATACGAGTTGCTGCTTCAACCGTTAGCTCTTGCATCTGTAAATGATATTTTTCATCATGTTGTTGAACTTCAAATGGTAGTAACTGGGTTATGAGGAAAAGTATTATTAGGAGCATCTGTCTTAATATATCCTGTAGAAACAGAAGAACTACTACCACAATAAATAAGATTTAGATTTTGAAATCTATCCAGCTTCTTTATATCACTACTCGCAGGAGGAATAATATATGGTGTAGTAGCTGGAATTCTTTGGATAGAGTTCCATTCAAGATATCTGTATGTTTTTAGATTTTTAAAGCTTCCCTCATAGACTCACCATACAAATTCACTAAACTCTAAATCAGATGCAGCTACTACAAAGTCACTTCAAGCTTTCAATGTACCACAGGCATGTCATGCGAATCAAGAAAGTCTTGGATAACATTTATTAGTAGTATCGCTGATAAATTCATCATCAGAGTTATCATTATTTACTAATATACTCCATCCACCTCCGTCAGTTCTCATATCACAATAGACTTGTATTTGTGTAACTCAATTAGGAGAAATAGTATATACACCGTCACCAGTAGATTTTCACATTTCAAGTATTCTTTTACAACTTTGATTTGGAATAATACTGAGAATATTTGTACTATTTACTTCATAAAAATCATTAGAAGATTTGAATGCTAAAAATGTTCAGGTACCTGTTACAATATCATATTTTCAAGCAGAAAGATAGGAATCAATGGTTTGAATAGGTGCACTCGTTTGAGAGTCAAGCAGTATTCATAAAGGTTTTCAAATAGTAATTGGGAAAACTGTTTCATAATCAACAAATGCGTGAGTTTGAGAAACAAAACTTTGAAGACTCGCATTGTCTTCTACAAAGTTCAATAATTGAAAATCTTTTCTATTAGAATTTAGAGAATACGTTGGATAGGTCTCGTACTCTGTATCGAAAATATCTCATTTGTATCAAATAAGATTTGCCATCTCGTTTGTAATAAATCATTGATAGGCAAAAACTTTTGAGCTCGCTTCGAGTGAGACTTTGTTTTCTGGTATTGGGAGTTTAGAGAGTGTTGAAAAAGTAGAAAGACTTTGATGAATCCCTTGAAGCGTCACTATACGTTTTGTATCTCTTCAAGTCCCTAAATACGACTCATAAACAGTAAAACCGATTGTTGCAAGTATGGCTATAATAACAAGCACGACAATAAGTTCTACAAAAGTAAATCAAGATTTATTCTGTCGCATAGAGGTACATAATAAAGTATATGAATTTATTGTATGAACTTTTGCTTTCTGGTAAAGGAGAATGTCTTGACATAAAAAAATACTCCTTGCTTACTAGCAAGAAGTATTTTTAGGTAGAGAATATTAAAAGTAAACTTTTGAATTCAAATCTCTATAATGATTCGTGATAATTGCTTTTTCACGTTGTTTTCTTTTCTTCAGATCCTTTACTGCATATCTTTCTTTTTTTAATTTCGTAACAATTCGAGATTGGAAAAAAAGTTTTTTGTATCTCAGTACTAGTTTCTCATTTGATTCAGAATCTTTTCTAATAGCGTATATCATAGTTCTATCTCCCTGAAGAATAAATAATTAAGTGGCATTATTCTATCTTTATTTTTTGTTTGTCAAATAAAAAAAGCTCGTTACTATATGTGCATATTTCTAATATTACAAGATGAAACACGAAAGACTCCAAAAAGCTGAATCTATTACCAAAAAACTCATAGCAGAATACTTAGCAACAGAAGCAAGAGAGCTCAGTCTCGAATACTGAATTATAACAGTAACTGATGTTAAAATAAGTCCAGATCTCTCTTATCTTGATGTATTTGTAAGTAGTATATGAAAACATGATTGAGTAACAAAAGCACTCTCAGAACATGCTCATCCACTTCATAGAATGCTAGGGCGAAAGATAAATTTCATTAAAGTTCCCAAAATTAGGTTTCGCTATGATGAAAGTTGAGAAATATCATTTGATATCACTCAAACTCTCTCCAATCTTGATATTAAATAATTATAGTCAATGTTCTCAAAATTTTCTCTTTCAAAAAATAACAAGAAGAAAAAAAGAAATTCTGTACCCCAAAAAAGTATGCGGAATTTTTTTTGAGCGAATGATGAAAAAAAATTTAAGAAAAGAAAAAAATCTCATTTCAAAAGATGACTCCTTGCTCTTGGGTATTATTTTGGAAGACATAATTTCAAAATAATTGCCTGAGCTTGAATTGCTATTTGTATTTCTATTATTCTATTTCTTCTTATTTGACCGGTACTGCGTGTTGAAAATATTCTCGTAACAAGACAAGATACTATTATTAATATCAATCAAGCCTATTCAAGTCTTGAATATATACGTTGAAAAAATATTTTATTCCTCGATACCTCAGAGATAGTAGCTCGACTACAAAAATCACAAAATTCTATCAAAAATATTGCCTTTAATATAAAATTTCCGAAAACAATAGAAATTAGTCTTGGAGCCTACAGCCCAGTATTTCAAATGGAAAAATCTCTTATTTTAAGTAATGGAACCCTCCTCTCAAAAGAAAATACTTCTGAATATGATATTCCTACAATTCGACTTGTTTCTGACGATATAGATGAAGATCTTACATTTTGAAAAAATCTGAATGTACAAGATATAAAAAAAATTGAGTTATTATTACAAGAGCTCCAAAAAAACATTTTAGGTATTTCAATTATTTCAATCCAATATTTTGTTTCTGAAAAAGAACTTATCTTAGCAAATGAGGATCAGACACTTTTTATATTTGATTTGGGCACAGATATAGAAAGACAAATCGAACAACTTTCAATTTATCAAAAAGAAGGGAGAAATCTAGCAGAAAAAAAATACGTCTATATTGACGTTCGTATTCCTCAAAAACTGTATGTTTGCCCATTAGAAAATGAATACTCTTGTAGGCAAAATATTATAACTATTTATGATGAAGAAGTTTTTAATTCTCTGAATGTTCCCGCAGATGCTTCGTAACAATTACACAGAGTCATTTCCCTCTAATGTTTTCAAATTTTAAGCTATCTACGAGCTTAGAAATAATAAGAAATAAGCCTCTTCATCTAATAGAATGGTGTTCTCTAAAGTCTTTACTTGTATGTTGAATTCTTAATTCTTCCATTTGTTGGGCATTTTTAGATTTAGGTCCCGTTCCTCTATCGGTAACAGCAATTTTTATATTAATTTCTCAAGACTCCTTCTTTTGAAGCAAAAATTCGAATAAATTCATATCTCAAAAAGCACTCCCATATTCAATCGCATTATTATTCAACTCATCTACAATGAGCACAATCCTCGTTCTCCATTTTGGATGAACTCAATAATTTGTACATATTGTATCGGCTATTTCTCTCAAAAAAATAGCATTTCTAAAATCAGACTTGTATTCTATCTCTAAATGAACTGAATGAGGACCACAAAAACCAAAAAGTATGTCTTTTTGGATGGCGTTTTCTCATAGAGTATCAAGCAGGATCTTATTCATCATATTTCGATATGAGATATCAATAACATAATAGCATACTTAACTGGAGAAATCAAAAAAGGAGTATTTTTTAAAAATACTCCTTTTATCTCAAAAAAACGATTATCTAATAGATTCTTTGAAAGTTTTTCCAGCTCTGAAAACTGGAGATTTTCGAGGACCTATTTGCATAGATTCTTGAGTTCGTGGATTCACCCCTTTTCTAGCAGCTCTATGAGCAACTTTAAATGCACCAAAACCAGTAATATTAACTTCTTCACCAGATTTAAGTTCTGAAGTAATAGTATCAATCATTGAGCTGAGAACTTTTGAAACAGCATCTTGAGAAAGACCAGCATCAGTAGCTACAGCTTTAATAAAATCTTGTTTTTTCATAATACAAAAGTAATTAATATAAAATAAACACGGGTAATTGTAGCACTATAAATAGCATTTTCAAGTTTTTTTTGTATTTTTCTGCTAATTTAAGGGAAACTTGCCAATTGAGTATATTTATTTTGGCTTAAAATAGCTAATTTCAAGAATATATAGAATACTCCAAAATACCGAGAAATTGTGTATTATCTAGCTTAGTTTCAAGGTTTTGAGTGTATTTTCAAAGCTTTGCTGACGATGTAATTATAGCTCTTGGCTTCGTAATATAGTCATCTCAAGAACTTAATATATAGTCTTTTGTAGTATCAGTTGAGTTTTTAAGTTGTAAATAACTTCATGAATTCGATGAAATAAAATCCTGAACAGATTGAGAGGCAGAAAAACTAAAGTCAGGATTTCAAGATATCTCCAATTCTTTTTTTCAAACAGCAGTGAATTTGTTTATAGCTCAAATTCCAGATAATCATGAATTATCTCAGATTATATTCCATCCTAAATCATTCGGAGCATCCAAAAGTAGCTGGGTAGCAGGAATAATTTCACCTGAGTCTCAGATAGAAAAAAGTGGAATTATATCATTTTGATAAGCTTCTATACTTCAGCTAAAGCTCTTCACTCTTGAATCAAAACTATAAGACATAATTGGATCTTTCGTTCATTCTCACAAGATCTTAGCGTCACTTAGTTCACCGTAATATCCATATCCATTTTCTTTTATTTTTAAGAGAGCCAGTTCAAGTCATCCTTCTGCTGCTGAATATGCCTTCATATAATCTTGATTTCCTTTTCCATTAAACATTTCTTGGATAGATAAATTAAGAGTTGTAGTTGTTAGGACTAGCAAAAAACCAATAGTAAGTACTGCAATAATAATTGAATATCCCTGATTATTTTGTATTTTCGTAGATTTCATAAGTTTATTGTGTTTCAATTAATTTTTGACTCACTGTGGTCTGAATATTTATTTCATTACGAATAATAATATCTGAACTCATTCATTGGTATGCTGCAGGTCGAAGCGTAAGCTGTATAAAGAGTTTTGGCATATCCTTGTTAGTTATAATAAACTTCAAATTCTGAAAAGCAACGAAGCCATTAGTTAATGGATAATAATCTCAGGCAGGATCTTTTTTAATGATTCTACATATTTGATTTATTTCTTGGCATTGATTTTTGATATCACTACTTCTCTCCCACTTACCAGTAAGTTCATTTTCAAATCAGATAGTATAGACTGATCCTCATATACAAACTCCTGATTCTTGTTCTATTTCTTCTCAACTAGTGAGATAATCAGTACAAGATTCTGCAAATCCAATCGTTCATTCAAGTCCATTTTTCCTAACTCATTCTGCGATATTTTCTAAAACATTTTTTGCATTTTCTTGCATAGTTCGATTCAGTTCTACTCTTGTTGACATTTGAGTTGCAAAAAGAAAAATAGAGACTACAGCGACTAAAATCATACTTAAAATCGTAATAGAAACGATGAGTTCTACCAGAGTAAATCAAATAATATTTTTTTTGTTTTTCATTATTTTTTATTAAATTCTTCTCCAATCAGCAACAACAGTATCTATATAAAATTCATGGTATCCTCGTTTATACCAAATAACTTTAGACCGTACTTTATAGGCGTTATCTATACTCACTTTTGACACGTCAATGACTGGTTCAAGAAATAAGTATCTATAAAAAGGAGTCTTTACAGCATCTCAACTACAATCAGAGCTATACATTCCTTCACTATCCATACATAATTGATAATTCGTCATAGTGGCCAGCTTATCTTCTCATTCCTGAAAAGATGTTATCTCATGTACTGATATAGAAAAATTATCAGATACGTTAAAGTTATTTTCTAAGGTATAGTATTTCCCTGTTTCAAATAAGTTTGAACTCTCATCGTAAGCAATATTTGGATTCATTTGATTCCAAACATTTAACTGAGTATAGTTCGTATCACGTATATTTTTAAAAAGCTCGATTTGTTCACGTGCGAGATTAGAAGCGATTATCGCATTTTTAGAATAATCACTTGTATTAAGTGAAGATGCAAGAAGTGCATAGATAGAAACAAGTCAGAGTGAAAATATAAAAATACCCACCATAACCTCTATGATAGAAAATGCTTTATATGATGTATATTTTTTAACCATTATTGCCAATTATATCAGAAATAAATGCATCCGTTCTATATCTAATGGTACTTTGTAGTACTGGACTTTCGGATCACTGATATGAAATATTAATATCAATCGTACTTTCAGAAGTATAACTTCAACTTCACGTAATAGCATGAAATTCGAATAAATATGGACTACTCTCTCAAGCAACTGAATCAATTTGTATTCCTTGAGGAAGCTTTTTAGTTTTATATTTATAAGCCTCTTTTAATGTATTTATATCCATATTTTCTTCCAATGGGTATGCGTAGTATACAATATCTGTAGCTCCTGAAGAAAAATAGAGTCATATATTTAAATTCCCTGATCACGTATCAAGTCAATGCAAGGCAAAGTTACGAGCTTCTGTCATACTTTGAGTTACTTCTCGAGCTCACTGTCGTAAAAGTGTCTTTTTTTGATGATGAGCATATGGCATATACGTCACAGTCATAATAATCATAAGTATAGTTATGACAACAAGAAGTTCTATGAGAGTAAAGGCTTTATTTTTTTGCATATGAAAATATTATCAAACAGTTTGCGTTACCTTAAGAATAGCTCCAAATATTGCAAAAGCAAACCAAAGAACAAATATTCCAGCAATCAAAATAGCAATTGGTTCAATCCACTTTGTAAGACTGTCCAGTGAATAATTTACTTCTCTCGTATATTGATCAGTAAGTTTTTTACTCACCTTATCAAGTGATGCAGTTTTTTCTCAAACAGAAAGCATTTGAAGAAAATCAAGAGGAAAAAGTTCATGATTTGGGTCAACTTCAGCAAGTGAATCAACTATTTTTTGTCATCCAGAAACCTTTACAATAACTTCATTTATATGTGCCTCATACACGAGATTATCAAGTGCTCTACCAGAAAGAGACAGCGATTTAACTACTGGAACCCCTGAAGCTATAAGACTTCATAAATTTGTTGAAAATGATGCTAACATATAATTTTTGTATACCTTCCCAATGAGTGGAAGTGAGAGAAGAATATAATCTAGATTGGCTCTTCCTTTATCAGTATTTTTATATCCATAAAAAAATACAAGAATACTAAGAATAAATAGTATTATATATCCCCAATTATAAATCACAAAATCTGAAGTAGCTATGAGTGCAATAGTAGCTACTGGAAGAGAAACTTCTGTAGTTTCAAATAGCTGACTTACCGAAGGAATAACATAGGCAAGGACGATAACAACAGCCAAAATCAAAAATAAGAATATAATGATTGGGTAAGTTAAAGCTCCTTTAATTTTTGATCGAAGATCATGACTTTTCCTAAGATTTTCCGCAAGATTTCAAAGTGAAATTGAAAGTTTTCAGGTTGTTTCTCATGATTCTATAATTGAAATTTCTCAAGCAGAAAAAATTTGTGGAATTTTTTTCATAGACTTACTAAAAGAATCACCAGAAGAAACAAAGGTTTGTAACTCCTGTATTTTTTCCTTAAAAAAAGTATTTTTTATTTTCGTTTGAACCGAATCTAATGTTTCAGAAATGGTTACTCCACCATCTAGCATAACAGAGAGATACTCATAAAAATTGAACTTATCTACGAGTGAAACTTTTCTATGAAAAATATTTTGTAATTCAGTCATTTTTTATTTTTGGTAATAGAGGATTAACGGAATGCTGGCTTGAATATTTCCAGAACTTTCGTTCATATTGTATTCAAATGTGTCTATATAAAATCTATATTTTTCTCATTTAGAAGTAAGAAAACTAATAAAGTTCAGGAGTGTATCCTCAGAAGAAAACACAGCTGAAACTTGAACATTTCCTTCATTGAATCATATATCACTCATTCAGGCTTCAGAAATACTTAAATCCCTGATAACAAGTCTATCATTGGTGAGATTAATCTTTTGAGCATAAGAATAAATATATTCTACAATATCTTCATCATTAAAAGCTCCAGTAAATCATTGTATTTCATCAAGAGCTTCACTTCCGCTATCTTTCAGCTTAGTTTGTAAATCATTAAGCTTTTGAAGCGTTGCTTGCTTTTTTTGAAGTTCTGTTTGTTTTAACAACTTAGTATCTGACTGTACCTGAATATCAGAGTAGATATTCTTTGTAAAAAATAACAATATAAAAAAACTCAGGAGTAGTAAAAGATACACTACGAAATTATTTTTTTTATATGCTTTTGCTTCTGTATGTTTCATAATTACAGTAATTGAAATAAAATATTATCGAAGAACAAACGTGGTTTCATATCAAATTCTATCATATCCCTCAAAAGATTCTATCATATTAATATCAAAGAGTGCTTTTTCATCTTGAGGATATTCTCGGAGAAAACGAACAACTTTTTCAAATGCATAGCCATTATCGGTCGTCTGGTTGGATAAAGATGTAGTAATCTCACCTCAAGTGTAGGCAAAACCTTTTGCTTCAACTCAATATTTAATAAAATTTTTCTTCAGATGAGAAACAAAAAGTGGTATTTGAGATTCTAGAGCCTTTGTATCTAATAATTTTTTATTTTGAGAATAAACATTGTATATTGTTACCAATGGATCAGATTGAACTTCATCTATAGATTTTTCAATTCGTGAAATTTCAGATTCTAATTCAGATGTAGTACGTATCACATTGCTATTATAAAAATACAATCCCAGAGTTCCAAGAATAACTATAAGTAAAAATCCAAGTGCAAAATAAAAATTCATAGATTTTTTATTTTTGTAAAATGTAGTATCAACAATAGTTGGCATAATAATATTATAATAAAGTTAAGCTCAAAGGGCCCTATAAATAAAGAGAGTTAATGGCCACGCAAGCCATATTATCGCAATTCATATAACAACGTATATAATTGTTTGCTTTGATTTTTTCATTTTTTCTTCATCTCCATTTCAAATAAGAATTTGAAATCCAGCGTAGATGATATATATTATGGCAATCAGTGAAATGAAAGTCAGAAGATATAAAACAACGTCTTGCACATATTGTGACAAAGGTCTTTCGGTTTCTATCCCATCAATTTCACCTCGAATAATATTGGTTCACTGATCAAGACCACATTCTCATGGATTATCACAATAGCGAATAGCAGGAGAACCTCCGTCAATAAATTGATCAAAAAATCATGCATAGGTATTTCAAGCATACAAACTCAAGCTCAGGATACATACAAGAATTGAAATTATTTGTTTCATAGATTCTTAGTTAAAATTTACATTTAATACATTATATATACTCTATCGTTTCAGACAATATACTTTTTAAAGCACAACATGGAAAATAAAAATATTGTATCTATTCTTCTTCTCTCAAGCTTCGCTGCTCTATTATTTTATATATCTGGATGGGTTGCTGTCCTAGAATTTTTCTTATTTCTTGCATTGTATGCAGCTATTTTTTATGGAGCATGAAGCCTCATAAACTTTTTCAGAAAGACAACTCGAACAGATATTTGAGAATTTTTAGAAAAATTTTTCTTCCGACTCTCTCTTAGTCTTGCAATAACCCTATCTCTAGTAGTAACATTTGTATTCTATCATACTATTTTTTATCCTGCAACTCTTCCACTCTATACTCTCTCAAATTGAGAAAAAACCGTCCATTTTCAGACCATGAGTCATATAGCATCTCAGGCATTTTATTTACAAGTGCAATCAAACATATATCAAGCGAAAAAAAATAACTGAGTATTATTTTTTGAATGAGTGAGACCTGGAAGTTCAGAAAATGAAGATAAATTTAATCAAGCTCTGTGAATAGATTTTGCACCTTGACTCTATGATAATCTCTCAGAGCTCTACTGAGTAGTAGCTCAAGATAATGATATGTTTCTCTGACTGGTGAATAATAAAGATTACAATATTGATGTATCAATTGATGATATCATAGAAATTTATGAAGAAAAAAATAAGAATCAAACTCAAAATTCTTCACTCCTACAAAACAAAAATGTTGTAGATATCAACTGAGATGTTATTAAAGTACTCAGTGAACTAAATCCTCGAGAATTACAGCTCATTCGTTATTTTAATCAATCATTTTTAAACTTTATTTTAAAAAATGAAGGATTCCGAAACAAAATGTTAGAGTTAGCTTGAAACCCTGATATATTTAGCGTTATAGTAGAAGACAGAAACAAAGTACTCGCAAACGCTATTTTAGAAAGTGAAGAAAGTAATATTTTTGTTATTTACTGACTCATGCACTTTTCGGGAGTTCTAAAAATATTACAATCAAATGATCCAAATTGGAAAATAATAGAAACAAAGAATTATAATGTTATTTCTGATCCTTGAATGTAAGACTGGAGAGAAAGAAATAGAGAGCAAATATATAAAAGATTATAAAGCCAATCTTATTATAGGTCAGTGAGATATCAAACAAGGCATGACTCATAAGTCATAAACTCGCAAATAATAAGAATAAAGCTATATTTTTCGTATTTAGAACAAATGGGATATGGACCATATACCAAAAAGCACTGGCAAAAATCATCGAACTAAGTAAATGCAGAATGACAGAAAAAATACTTCTAAAAAAAATTAACTGGAGCAACTCTAAAGAGATTCCAGAATGTATGTAATATCCTCTTGCGTAAATGATATTTTCAAAAAATGAAAACCCTAAAGCAATACAAGCACATACTAAAATATATGATGTAAAATTCTGAAAATTTTCTTTTCAAGCATAACTTAATGCTCCTATATATTTGGATCCTTCTTCTAAAAGTGAAACAATGATGTAATATCATATTATACTTCAAAGTCAGCTGTATATATACATTCAAAATGAAACTGAAACATTTGAATTACTATTTCAAAACATATTTTGAAAGAGATATATTGCACTTACACTTATAAAAATAACACTTATAAGTGCAATCAAACTTCGTCATTGTCGTAATAAAAAAGATTTCTGATAATTCTGAAAATAGCTACTGCAAAGTATCTCAAATACTCACAAAAAAATATAGAAGATAAGAATATATAAACAAAGTTCGAGGAAATGAGTCAGTGAAAGTCAAGAAACCAAAGGTTCGAATATATTTCCTAAAAATAAGCTCATAACACTTCCCTGATTCAAAATAAGAGGAAGACTCATAACTGCTCAAATACATATACCGATAAGAAAATGGAAACGACTTACTTTATTTTCAAAAAATGAAACAAAAATATACATCCAAAAAGCAATCGGGAGTAACAAAATTAAAGCGCTTCATATCACAAGGAGTATATCTCACATAAAAAGTATTATTTAAAATCTACTGTATATTTTTCATTCAGCTTGAAATCATAAACTCATAAAACACTATCAGAGATTCAGTAAACCTTATCTCAGATATAAAGAGCTCTTTTTATCTGGCTAGATTGAAACTGCCATTGTTTATCTCATATATATAGCCAAATAGTTGAATCTTTATAACAATAGTTTGGAACATACTGTTCAATAGTTGGACTACTACAAACAACTTCACCATTTAAGAGTTCTCGACATACTGGTTCAGAAGAAACAGCACTATACGCTGAACATTCTTTCTCCCTTGTTTGCTCAAGTTCCGATATATTTATATGAGTATTTTTTCATAAAAGCTCTATTCATGTTTCGGCATTTATACCTAGAGCAAAAATCCCGTTATAATAATCCGTGAGTTCATAATTTTTGTTTCTCTCACTTAGACTCGCAGGAAGTAACAATATTTTTTTAGCTGCATTCCAGACAAACATTCGAGGATTAGCAAGTGCTTCACTATAACTTCCGTTTCCACCAAGAGTTTGAGTATAGAGTTGCTCGACTATAATTCATTTATATTCTCATGAATCACATTTTTTTACCTGTTCAGGAGTAAGTCAAATATCTCAACATTTTTTATCATAATTTATTTTATAGAGATCAACTTTAAGACCATTTGTTTGAGTACCACCCCACTGATTTTGTACAGTGTCATATCAAAGTCAGATAAGATGAGTACTATCATAGGGATGAAGATACGTTGAATAACCAGGAATCTTGAGTTCTCATAACACTTTTGGGTTTCCTATATTAGAAATATCAATTGCAAAAAGTGGATCTATTTGTTCAAAAGTTACGAGAAAAAGTTTATCTCCTATAAAACGACTTGATTGAAAAGCTTCTCAAGGAGCGAGATTTTCAAGTGAAGAAACTTTTTTGAAATCTTGATTTAAGACAAAAAGAGAAGTTGATCTTTCTGGGAGCCAACTACTTGTAACAATTCTAAAGTTTCATTCATATTCGTCCATTGAATATTGGTTTAATGGAGATCAAGGAATAAGAGCTGAAGCCTTATATTTTATATCTCATAGGTTTAATGCAAATTTGTGAATAAGTGTATTTTGATTTCCTCCCCAAAAAAATGGTCTCATACACATTGCATTTACAGGACAAGAAAAATCGTTCACTGAGTACAGTGATTCAGTTAAATATAGATTTTCTAAACTCATATGGAGTTCACTATTATTTCAAGCAATAATGTGCGTTCCAACATTTTGTCATACATCTACTATATTGATGCTCGAAATAATATTATACCCAGGATTAAAAGTCGTATTTTTTAATGTTTCTTCATCAGGAAAACTATAAGAAATTTTATTACAATCAGCTATATCTCATCCACTGACATGAAAAGGAAGATTGTTATTTTTTATAGAGAGATTTTGCTTTGATAAAGTATCTGTCAGTGTGATATCTATTTTTTGAGGTAGTAATTTCTCACTCTCAAGACTCATATCATCGATATTTTTTATATCATAATATGGAAAATTTATAGAGTTTGTAGAAATTACATAGAGCATATCTCCAATTCTTCTAGATTCCTTATAATATCAGTCTGATCCATACAGCTTCAAAAGTTCTGGATTTTTTTTATCACTTGTATCAAAAATAATACTATAGTTCTTTGCATTTCTATTTACATAGTATCAAAATGAAGTGTAATTTGTAGTTGAGTAAGCAGACGCCACGATAACAAGTCTATTTTCTGATACATAGAGTACTGGAGTATAAAAAGACTTCGGAAGTTGTATCTTTTTTATAATCTCAGAATTACGAGAAGTATCAGCTATAAATACAGCTTTCTCAGTTTCGTTATAATAATATATATATGTTCCATCTGTTTTTGCAATGTCTGCTTCATCAACTCATGTGACTTGTGTGTTAGTTTGAGAAAAATCTCACACCATTCATCCATCATCCACAGCCTCCTTAGTCGGAGACGTCACTGCATCGCTTGCCTGCATTTCTAAAATCTGTGGACCTCAAAGATATCCATAATTATTCTGAGGATTATTTTTTAGATAGCTCTTATAGTATTTTTCCATTTCTGTTTCAAAGGCATTACAACTATCAAAACTCTTCATAGTAATATCGCTTTGAAGTGGAGTTGTATTCTCTTTTGAAAGTGCATCTAAAACAGAAGTATCATCTACTGCAGCAAAAAGATTCAAGGGTAGAAGAAAAACTCATAGTAGAATTCAAGTAATTTTTTTCATAACATGTATATAAGATAATAAAATACTAGGGATCACATGTTTCAATTTCACTCATTTTACAGACTGTATTGTTTTTAAAACTACAATAATTTTTATCAGGAGAAATAGTTCCCTCTTTAGATTCACATAAATTTTCTTGCTCAATAGGACTAAGAGAAACAGATTCACTTTTTAACATCATACGACTCTCCATAATCTGATTATTTCAATCATCTTGTAAGCTCAAATCATTGAGAGGACTTATGCTCTCTTGTATCATCATTTCTGGCTTTGGATCATCTTGTATCATATCTCAAGCAGTTTCGGGAGACTTCATCATTTGAGGAGAATCTTGAATGATTTCTGCATCGTTTGAGTCTTGTTGAATAGAAGAGCTATCCTGAAAGTTTTTATCCTGTTTTATTTGTGGTGCTTTCTTTTCAGGAAATTTTTGTTGCTGGATTTCGGAAACCTGTTCTTTTCATAGCATCTCGGTTTCAAATATTTCTCTTCCAGTTTCAAATATATTTTCTATTTCTTGATCCATTTCTGTAGACTGTGGAATATTTGATTGAAATAGACTAGGAGTTTCTGTTTGTTTTATAGGTTCAAATCAAGTTTTTTGGATATCATAGATCGAATATAATAATGAAAATGCAAAAACACAGGTTATTATAGCTCAGAAATATTGGAACCACGTAAATCAATTTGAAGTCTCTTCAACTGAAAGCTCATGAAGTTTTTGAAGTTTGTTTTTAAGTTCTTTCTTATATGCCTTATTTGGAGCTGCCTCTCATTTGAGATTCTCAAGACCTTTTGTAATAGCATAAATTTCTCTTTCCGAAAGTTCTGGAAAAAGTTCTTTAAATTCAATTATTATTTTATTATTTGATTGTTTCATATTTATATAAAAAATATCATTATGAAGAGAAGAAGGCTACAATTTGCCTGAATTTTTTCGAGACTTCTTTTATATATTTGTTTACAGTTATCTTCTTTTTTTCAAGTAATTTCAGCTATTTCTTTATAGCTTAAGTCATCCCAAATTCTTAGTATGACGATTTCCTCTTCTATTGGCTTAAGTTTTTTTAAAAAATTTAGTACCTGAGTCAATGAGTCTTTATTATCTATCTGACTTGCAAGATTTTCAGAAATTCAAATTTCGGCAATTTCATCGAGATTCACCTGTTCTTTTTTGGATCTATAATAATCAATTACTATATTACTTGCTATCCTATATATCCAACTTTTAAAACTTGCTCCTTCCTGAAAATCAAAGTTCTTAAGGCCCTTCATCGCTTTCATCCAGATTTGACTCGTCAAATCTTCAGCTACTTCTCGATCGCTCGTTTTACGAAGCACATACGCAAAGATTTGATCTACATATTCTTCGTACAAAGCTCAAAAAGCAGAAAAATCTCCTTTTTGATAGCGTGTAATGTAATCTTGCTCTTGCATATACTACAACGAAAAAATACAAATAAAGTGACAAATACAACTCTATCATAATGATTTACACAAAATGAGAAGGAATTTTATTTGACAAATATATTATAATAATCCTTTCTCTTTTAAAAAGGCATCAATATTCACATCTCTGGCAAAAAAGTCTTGGAATAATTCTGAGGCTTTTTTGGTACTTCCAGCAGAAAGCATAAGGTCGTGAAAACGAGAAGCAATTTCTGGAGAAAAAATGTCTCACGCATTTTTAAATGCTTGCCATACTTCTTTTTCAATAATTTCAGCCCACATATAACTGTAATACCCCGCAGCATAACCTCCGTCAAAGATATGAGTAAAAGTTGTATGAGGAGAATAGCTTTTTGAAACGGGAAATATTGAGTTTTGCAATGCATTTTCACGAACTAGAGCGTCGAGCTCAGCTTCATTTGTAGGAATATTTTGACTGTGCAAGCTCATATCTAACATAGCGTAGGTATTTTGAGCGAGAATCATCTGAGCGTTCCCAAACATTTCGAGTATTTTGAGTTTTTGAAGCATCTCGCTAGGAATTTCTGAACCATTTTCAAAATGTCGAGCAAAGAGTTTCATTCCAACTTCGTCTCTTGCCCAATTTTCAAGGAGTTGACTTGGAAGTTCTACAAAATCATGTTCTACGTGGAATCCAGACAATTCACTATACTCTGATACAGAGAGCATTTCATGAATCGCGTGCCCAAACTCATGGTACATCGTTTCTACATCACCAAGTGTTAATAAAGTCACTCCATCACTTCCTTTTTGGAAGTTACAGGTATTTAAAACTATTTTTTTATAGTCTCAGAATTTTTCACGCATGAGATCAGCCCAAGCTCCCTGTCTTTTCAGTGGAGTATAGAAATAATCTGTAAAAAAATATGATATGAATTTTCCGTTTCTTGAAACCTCATAGATTTGAACTTCAGGACTATAACTTTCAAAAGTTGTTTTTTTCATTTCAATTCCGTAGAGTCTCCCCGTTGTTTCAAACATTCAGGCCAATACATTTTCATACACAAAATACTTTTTGAGTTCTCGGCTATCAAAGGCATATTTTTCTTGTTTGAGTTTATTTGCGTAATAGCCTAAATCCCATATATCTAAATTTTTAAGCTGAAAGTAGTCTTTTATTTCTTGGAGTTCTGCTTCAGCTTTTGGTCGAGCCTGAGAAGCTATATCTCAAAAGAGTGAAATAATTTGCTTTGAAGAATCAGCCATTTTAAAATGCAATGAAAGCTCCGCGTAGTTTTTAAATCCTAGCAGTTTCGCCTTTTGTTCTCTGAGTTTGAGTATTTCTAAAATAAGAGGATTATTGTTATATTTTCCTGTTGTCGCAAAAGAGTTTCTTGACTCATAAAAATATTTTCGCACCGAACTCTCAGAGCAATATTTCATAACAGAGCCATAAGAAGACTGGCTCGCATCAAAAAGGTATCATTGTTTTTGCGATATATCTTTTGAAAGTGGTGCTACCATCATGAGTTTTTTTGTATTTCAACAATCAACTGGGTCTGAAAATCTTTGAAATCAAAATGTATTATAATATGTTTCATTTTGCTCAGCTGCAGGAATATACATCTTCGTTTCTCACTCTTTCGCATATTTTTGTTGAACAAATTCTATGAGAGTAGAACCAAGACTTTTTCATCTGTATTCCTTAAGAACTCAAATTCTCCCTAAAAGTTTCTCTCAAATTTTTGCAACTCATTTCAATTCTTTATCATCATTTTCAATAATTTTTTCATCAATAGATTCAATTTGAATAGCTCCAATTAGTTCATCTCAGCCAATGTAAAAAATTTCACTTCGAGAAAATTTTTCATATTTATTCTTTCAAAGAGTAATATTAAATTCATGATCCCACATTATTTGAAAGAATTCAAAACATGCTTTAAATTCTTCTTCACTTTGAGCCTTATGAATACTATATTTTTCATCATACTTCTTTTTTGCTACAGATTTGTCATCTTCTGGCATTTGCGAAATAATAGATTCGTCAGTAATAATATACTCAAATTCTTTTTGAGAATCCAGTGCATTATTTGAGAATTTTTGAGAAAGTTCTGATAAATTTTTATTGAGTTCTTTCAAAATATCTTGATCAGAATCAGCAAGCGCAATTCATCGAACTTCGTACGACTCTATAGACTCATCCAGAATTTTAATTTGTTCTAGATTCAGATTTTTTGTCTCTCGAGCTATTTTGAGCATTTCAAAATAACGCTTTGAGTAGGCAACTTCATTTCAAAAATCTATATATTCTGGTTCAAAGTCTTCGATTATTTTCCGAATAACATCATCACTATGCACTCCTTGATAGTGTTCTAAAATACTAAAAAAATATCCAAGAAGAGAAAATTCATCAAAACTTTCAAAAGTTATCACGTCATTTTTCAGGAGCAACTTTTCTTGAAATTCTTTTTTTTCTTCTTCGAGTAATTCTCTGAGTAATTCTGGTGCAATATCTAAAACTTCAGCTGAATAGAGAAATTTAAGATTTGGAAAATCGGGATTATTGAGCTCTTTTCTGATTTCTTCTTTGAGACTTTTCATTGCTATAAATAGTTTGGATAATATAATAGTGTAAGTCTACTCAGATTTTTTGGTTTCTCAATTCACTCTATGCATAAAAATGATAAAATAATACTCTTATTAAAATGACTTTTTAGTATTGCTCAAATCTGAACATGAATTCTTGCTCTTTTTATAGGTTTTGCCAGAATACAATCGTGGATCATATTTTTGGCATGAAGAGAATTATCAGAAGATTCAACAGATTTTATTGCTCATTACATACTCAATTTTGCAAATAATGTATCAGTGAGTGTAGGAACATTTATAGCCCTCTATATTATATGAGAGTGAGCAACAAAACTCTTGCTTATATGGTGAGTATACAAAGAAAACAGAGTTCTTGTACCCATTGCATTTTGTATCTTTGGTATGATAATTCTCTATCAAATATACCTATTAATCATGTGACATTCACTCTATATTATTGGATTTATTCTACTAGATTTACTCCTACTTTGGGTGATATGAAAAGAGTACCAAAAAATTAAAAATAAATGAAAATAATTTATTTATGATAACTACTCCCTCTTTCTATTTCACTACATCTATAAATCTGTTCCAGTAATACCGTGAGAGCGAGACTGTGTGGGAGAATCATTTTTCAGAGAGATAATTCAAAATCTACACTATTTTTAAGAGCTCAGTAATCAAGTCCATTTGCTCCACCAATCGCAAAAATTATTTTATTTCCAGCATTTTTTTGTGTTTCAAACATCTCTCATAATACTTCGGTTGAAATAACACTTCCGTTTGGAGAAAGGATTATTTTATATCAAGACTCTTTGTCTAATTTTTCGGCTAAAATTTTTGTTTCTGCTTCAATTATTTGCAGTGGAGTTCACTTTTTGATAGGTTTAAGTTCCATGAGTTCAACCTGTTTTCAAAGTCTTTTTGTATATTCAAAAATAGCATCTTTGAAATGCTTGTGTGAATCAGCGAATATATAGAGTTTTATCATATTTATAAATATTTATACATCATAGCCTGAAATCCAGTTGAAAATTTTTCTCTATTTTTCATTATTTCTTCTAAAGAAATCCAAGATATCTCTGCTACATCTGGATCTCACAGTGAAAAAAAAATGTTTTCATTTACAACTCAAAAATAGTTTAGGTCATAGTGATAGTGCTCTGGTTCAAATCCATGCTCAGAATGAATTCTTTCTGGAACTATATGAATATCCACGCTCCCTATTTCTTCATCTAAATGTAAAAAGTCTGCAGAAATTCCAGATTCTTCTTCAAACTCTCTCAGAGCAACATTCCTCAAATTACTCTCACCATCTGCATGCCCTCAAAACTGCTGCCAAGTGTCAGACTTTTTAGATTTCATAAGCAGAAATTTATTTTTTTCAGCATTAGATGCTATAACTCCAGCAGTAAAATGACCATCTTGAAAATAATCTCTCGAAAAAACAGCTTAATGAGGATATTTTTTCAACAAAGATAAGCATTTTTCTACAAACTCTTCTTTTTCAGGATGAATAAGGAGGAATTTCTGTAATTCTATTTCGAGATTATACATTTTATATTTTTAATATTCTCCTAAAATTTTAAAAAACAGGCTTTTTTTCTCAAGATGCTCAAAAGCTTCTTGTATATTTCATTCACTCATATTTCATTCTATGGTTGCCCAAAAGCCATAGGTAAAATGACCAGTTCAAAGTGGAATACTCTCTATTTTTGTCATATTTATTGAAAATTTTGAGAATATTTCAAGACAATGATACAGTCAACCTGGAATATGATTAGATTCAAAGAGAAAGCTAATTCTATTTTTCTTAGGTGTATAATCTATACTCTCATTTCATTTTTTAATAACAATCAAAAACTTCGTTGTATTCCCCTCTTGATCCTGAATATTTTCTTCTAAAATATTGAGATTATAGAGTTCAGCTGCAAGTTTTGATGCAACTGCAGCCACTCATCTTTTTTGTTTTTCTGCTATCATTTTTGCCGCTCAAGCTGTGTCCCCAAATGGTTTTGGAGTAATATTTTTATTTCTTAAATATTGGTGTGTTTGACTGAGTGCCTGATGATGAGAATAAGCTTCTGAGATATTTGAAATATCATCTTCAAGACTCAAAAGACAATGTTCTACCACAAAATTATATTCTCAAATAATAGTATGTTCATGGTTTAAAAAATGATATACGTTTGCATGAATACTTCCAGCATAAGAGTTTTCTATTGGAAGTACTCCAATATCTCATGCAGAAATTTTTTCCCATACAGAGTCAAAATCAGCCATTCATATAATATTATCTACATCATGAGTTAGATGAGAGACAATATTTTTTGAAGCAAGGTGACTATAAGAACCTGGTTCTCATTGATAATAAATATTCATATGTTTTTATTTGTTTTATATTATTTGTATATCATATTCATCGAGAATATATTCTCAAAATTCTTGTAAAGTAAAACTATGAGTCGTAAATGATTCGAGAATTCAGAATATTTCTTCTCACGAATAAATATTCTGAATTTTTATCTTCTTTCATAAAGATTTTTTTAATATATCTATTTGTCTTCCCATAAGATAAATAACTTTGTCTGTATATTTTTGACCAATTTCACAATTCTCTACTCCGAGAAAATCTCTCGCTGATTCTATATCAGAGCAAAACTTTTCGAGCTCTCTATTTTTTACAGAAGTATGGAAATTATGAGCTGTTTCTAAAAATTTTTCATGAACCTCTAAAACTTCTTCATTAAACATTTGAATATCAGCATAGAGTCTTGGATTTTGGGATAAATATCGTTCAACACTTGATATCATAAGTTTATATATCGGAGAAACAAAATCCATAGAATCTCAAATATTACAACCAAGACGTTTCATCGTCTCTCAAACAACAAACATATTAAAATGAGTAAGTCATTGTACAATTGCCATCATCTTGTCATGGTAGACTGGGCTTGCTTCAATCACTTTTGCTTTTTCTCATTCTAAAAAATTTTTAAGTTTTTTATAAGAAGCTTGTTTTTTTACAGACTCTTGTGGAGTGAGCACTATAACTTGACCAGCAATAGAAGAAAGAAATGGACCAAACATAGGATGACTTGGAATTGCGATGATATCGGCTCTTTTTTGAAGAGCTAGACTTGGGGCTTTTTTGATACTTGTAACATCTGATACAATAGCTCAAGACTTAATATAATCAATAGTTTGATTAATAATAGAAGTAGTTTGAGCAATTGGAACACTATAGATAATGATATCAGCCTCTTTGACTGCAAAAATATTATCATTACTAAAAAAACATCAAATTTGCTCAGATACTTTTTCTCATTTTAAAATATTTGTTCCAGTAATGGTAAGCTGAACTGAATTTCAAAAGTTTTTTAGAGCATATATTGCAAGCCATTTTCCAAAACCATCTGTTCCTCAGAGTATCGTGACTTTAAAAATTTTTTTCATTACTTCTTATATAGTAAAACTTTAATAGGAAATACAATAAGCGCCTGATAAATTCTACCTAATCTCTTGATTTTATTAGGACTTGTAAAAACTCTATACAACCATTCTAATCAAAAATCCCTAAAAATCTTTGGCGCTCGTTTTTGAAATCAAATGAAATAATCAAATGATGACCCAACTCAAAGTCATAATTTTAGATTTTTACATTTTTTGAGTCAGTCTAAGACAGAAAGTTCTTGTTTCTTCATTCAAAGTGTTGAAAACAAAATCTCAGCTTTTGAGTGAGATATTTTTTCAAAAATACTGTTTTTTTCCTTTTCAGTATATATATAGTGGTCAAATTTAAGATTTGGAAATACCTTTAGTAAATTTTTTGAAAAATATTTTTGACTCAAACACTTTTCCACGTCATTTGGATAATAGGGATCAAGAATCGCAATTCGTATTGATTTCGCTTCGCAAAAATACACAAGATCCTCAGTTACGTCACTCCCACAAATTCTTTCTCCATACTTTTGATAAAGATAAAATTTTCTAAAAAATAAATTTAAAAAATAATATGGAAATAATAAAATATTAATAAAAGAGCCGTAGTTATTATCTTGAATTTGATATCAAAAATATAGTCCAATTCCATCACTTGTGAGATAATCGGCTTTTTGTAGAGCTTGTAAAAATTCTTTATCTTTCAAGGTTTGTAAGCACATTTCTGGATTTGGAGTAAATATAGCTTTTCAATTTTTGAAATCTTTCTTCTGTAATAGAGCAGTGATTTCAGTAAAGAATTTGGAGTATTTGAGTCTATCAATCTTTAGTTCGAATATTTTCATAAAGTTGTTCTCTTTTTTTGACTGTAAGATATATGTATGATATTCTTATTATAGAAATTAAATCTTAAAAACAAGTTATGAGCTTTTTCAAAAAAATATTATCTCTTCCAGAGCATACACAAGAAGCTACAGAACTAAGTCATAACTCTGCTGTTGCAGAATGAATTGATGAAACTTTATCGCAGCTTGAAAGGCTCTCAATTCCATTAACGCTTGAGCTTTCTGATGAGCAATTTGATGCCATTAGAGCTTGAATTGCAAATAATAATTACCCGACAACTGCTGTGGCAGCTTAATACAAGGTTAAAGTCTTGACTCAAAAATTGCGCCCCTTTGAGTCATAAAAAATCTCCCAAAATTGGGAGATTTTATTTTATTTCAGAAAAAATATTTTCAAAAAATCAATAAATGATTGAGGCACAATTTTTTTTGCTCCTCAGAGTTGTTCTTGTACCCATCTCCCAACATGCCTTTTAGTAAAGTATGTATTATTTTTTCACAATGGCTTTGGAAGTATACTTTGAGTAGAAATATAAGAAGTAACAGGAATTCAAGCTTCTTTGAAGTTTTGTGTGGCTCTTTCTCTATGAGAAGCTTCTCAAATAAGTGTAATACTTTGTTGATCTGCTAATTTCTCTCTTACTTTTTGAGCATTTTCTTGAGTGGTTTGAGAGCTATCTTCAAGGATTATTTGAACTCATTTCATAATATCTGCTATACTTCACTTTTTAAGTATTTCTTCCATATATTCTGCCTCAGACATAGAATCGCCACTTGGATTTCATCATGTTAAAATTATTTGAGAAATAGTCCCTAAATCTCTGTTTCAATTATTCGACTGGTTATTTCTTACTTGTAATATTCGTGCAATACTGAGAGCAACTTCTCTTCTTAAGTCTGCATTATTATATCACAGTCACACCAGAACTTCACTTATGTTTAAATCTATAGCTATATTTTTTTTGTTTTCTTGCATAGTATTGTACTGCATATAATTTTTGGAAAAATATAATAACTATTATAAATTTAATTCAAGTATAAATTAAATATTTCATAAATAATTATGATATAAATTTTACAATATATTTTTTATTCTATAATAATTTTTAATTTAAATAATAAGTTAAGAAATATGAGCATTCATAGTGTTTGAAAGAGTCAAGAATCACAAATTGAATTTCAAGAATGAGTTGATTTCACGGTTGAAAAAGTAAGGACTGAATTATGACATATATTATTTTATTTTAAATCAATGAACTGAGATCTTATTTGATATATTAAAACATATTACAAATGCTTAACACAGTGAGAATATAGATTGAGTCAAGCTACTATAGTAGATACCGTTTCTTCTTATAAACTTGAAAAAAATGCTCCAAAAATGCTAGAGTTATTTCAAAAAACTGATATACTTGATTCTCAGTAAAAGGTTTCTGAACGACTATGTACGCAGTAGTATTAAAGCACTTTCAAGAAATACATTGAAGTGATATTGTTGTGGATGTAAATGCTTATGAAAGAAACAGAAAACATGTAATGGATTTAGTAGACAGAACCCAAAAAGCTACACAAGGAATTATCAATAAGTATAGAGGTGGAGATGACGGTATGGTAGCAAGAATCTATTTACTTGATAGAGAAGATGAAAACGTAAATCAATAAATAATTAAAAAAAATCTCCTAATTAAAGGAGATTTTTTTTAATTATTCAGACATATATGACAT
>JAGXIV010000038.1 GCA_024635485.1 bacterium
CAGTACCACCGTTCCCAGTACCACCGTTCCCAGTACCACCGTTTCCAGTACCACCGTTCCCAGTACCACCGTTTCCAGTGCCACCGTTTCCAGTACCACCGTTCCCAGTACCACCGTTCCCAGTACCACCGTCACCGGAACCACCGTTCCCAGTGCCACCGTTCCCAGTGCCACCGTCACCGGAACCACCGTTGCCGTAATCGCCATGACCAGCGAAAACAGTTGGAGTTGGTCTATTCAGGAATGGCTTGTGACATTCCTGTGAAGAAGTTTCCCCAATAAGCTTGTCGCCGACGTATGTTTGGTTTGTGACTGCCGGAGAACAGATGACTGTTTTTGGAGGAGTGCAGGCTGCCAGAGTGACCAAGGCTGTCGTCATAATAAGTACAGTTTTCAGTGACATATTTTTCCCTCCTTAAGGGTAATATTATGTTTATGCACCAAAAACTTTTGATAAGTTGGTGCTTCCTTGCATTTATATTAGAATAAATACTAAAAAGTACCAACTTATCTTACCTTCTCGAAACAAATACAATATCTATTTCTCATGATTGAGTATATTCTTTATACCAATTATGCTGAAATAGATATATATCTGTTTCATTTATTTTTTTCAAAGAATGTATAAATATTTATAATTATAATTAAATAAAAGTCAATAATAATATAATTTATTGACTATGATTCTCATTTTTCTTTCAAGAATATCTGTTATATTGCTCTTTCAAGTGCAGTAATGTAGGCAATCCCAATGGCATCAGCAGCATCATCAGGTTGAGGAATCGAATCGAGCTTAAAAATCATTTGAATTGCTTTTTGAAGTTGTGATTTTTTTGCAGCACCATTTGATGTGATAGCTTTTTTTATTTGAAGGGGAGTATACTCAAAAAGGGCAATATTTTGCTTCATAATTTCATAAACTATAACTCATCTGGCATGAGAAACAGCTATTCATGTAGTAATATTCGTATTGAAAAAGAGTTTTTCTACTCATACTCTTTCTGGTTTATGAATCGATAGTAATTCTCAAATATCTCGACCAATCTCGAGAAGTTTATTTTCTAGTGCAAGTTTTGGAGTAGTGTGAATAACTCAATAATCAAGTAATTTAAAGTCATGTCACTGTTTTTCAATAATAGCAAATCAAATCGTTGTTGTTCCAGGATCTATACCTAATATTTTCATATTGACTTTATTTATATATATTTGACAATTAATAATTTCTATGAGATACTATATATATGAAGGCAACTTCATATGTGTACAAAATTTATTCCTGTTAATATATTTATAATATGTTTCCATGAATAAAAACAAAATTTTTATTGCTCCTACTGTACTGAATGTATTAGTAGAGAGTAACATACTGACAGAACAAGAAAAACTAAAGTTTTTGAAATATATAGGATATATGACCTATAAAGAACAAATGGAACTCTGTCGGATTGTATAAAAAAAGAGGATGGTAACCTCTTTTTTTATTTCCAATTAAAATATTGTTCAAGTCAGAGTCTTTCATCATCATACTGAAATAATTTTCCTTGAGTATGTAGACGAGCGAGTACTCCATTTACTATTTTTTGAGAAACATCATTTCCATAAATATTTTTCTTTTTCATTGCTTTATTTCCAATTGCTCATAAAACAATTTCAGAAATAAGTCCAGCATTGATTGGAGGTGCGATTATATTTGCTCATTCTAAAATAGTTTCAGTTCGGTCAGATCAAAATCTTACCGTTACACATGGAGTTCATACAATATTTGCCTCTTCTTGCATCGAACCACTATCTGTTACAACTGCTCCAGCTTGTGATATCATATCAATAACTTCATGGTGATGAGCAAGGGCTTTTCCGTAGGCGAAATTTTCTGGATATTTTTTCACGAGATTTTCAATATCTTCTCTCAGTCCAAAACTATCAATAGCAAATTCACTGGCATATAAACCAAGGAAACAAACGTATACTCATTGTTCTATAAGTTTTTTGATTCCATGATATATTGCGAGAAATCTCTCTTTTTTTTCACAGTTCTCTCTTCTATGAATAGTTATGAAGAGGAATTCTTTTCATTTCATAGTAGGGAACTGTTCAAATGCTTTTGAAAGATGCACTTTAGTACGTGAGATTTCAATCGCGTCTGCAACCGTGTTTCCAGTCACTTCCATATTTTCTTTTGGAAATCACTCTTTTTTAAGAGTTTTGAGATAGAGTTCATGAGGAAGGGCAAAATAACCTGCTGAGGGCTCAACCCCTCTTGTATCAAATTGCTCCGGATATGGTTCTATACTTCCAAGTTCATAAATATCAGAATTTTGGAGGCTTTTATAGTATGAATCCCAATTAAATTTTCATTTTTCGTAGTCTTGAAATAATGTATGAAAAAATTCTTTTTTTGGAGTAAATGTACGGATTCATGCTTCTACATGAACAACTGCAAACTTATTAAGAAAGGCAGCTTTATCAGCCGTTGTTGCAGTGAGTGTATCTCAATGAACGTAGGGAACAGGTATTTTTTTATATTCTTCGTTAATTTCTAAGAGTATGTTTCATAATCTCTCTATTATGAGAGAATATTTTTGATGAAGTTTTCATGAAATATTGAGATTAATATCCACAATCATTCCAAATTCTTCGAGCACTCATTGTGAAAGATTGTAATCATAATGTTGTCCAGTATGGATTAAAACAACGAGTTCTCATCTTTTTTTGAGCTCGATATATAATGGAGCTTGTTTTATAATATCAGGCTTCGTAGCAATCATAATAATATGAGCGTAGCGTTTAGCGTTCGAACGAAGTTCTAACCAAAATCATTCTCGAACTTGTATTTGTTTTTCTTCTGAAGTCATGAAGAGTTTATAAAAAATTATTGTACAGAAGTATGCTTAAGATTTTTGAAAAATCAATACATTACTGCTTCAATTCTTTTGTAAGTTCCTGAATTCAAAAGAATGCTTCTTTTAAGCATTTTCCAGAATCCTTTCTTTTGCTTTCATACTAGGGCATCTTTCATATCGATATGTGCTGCTTGTAAATATATAATTTTTTTATTGAAAAGATAAGCAAGACTTCATTTTTATGAATACTTTTTTTTGAGAAACTAGAACTTTATTTAAATTAATTTTGATATTCTCTCTTATTGTATATATTTTGAGTATATATTATAAAAAAATTGTATGAAAAATTTGCACTATGTGTATTTACATTCTATAGGACTTACGCAGAGAGATTTATTTCTTATTTTTGAAAATTCAACTCTTTCTGCAAAAGAAATCTTTGATATAATTTCTACTTCATTCCTACAAAAATTTATAAAAGACACAAAAAGAGTTTCAAGAATTATTGAGAATCTTCAATGTATGAGATTTGATAAAATAGAAGCAATACTCAAAAAACTCTCTGTAGATGTTATCGTATATGGAGATGAACTTTATCCTCAAAGTCTTCAAAATATTCCACATACTCCATTTATTTTATATGTGCGTTGAGTGCTCCCTCAAACAGAAATGTTCTGAGTGGTTGGAACGCGCAAAATTAGTTCTTATGGTAAATCAGTAATAGAAAAAATAGTTCCTGATGTTTCTCAAGTATTTCCAATAGTTTCTGGTTGAGCAGCAGGGTGTGACAGTTTGGCACATAAAACTGCACTACAATCTTGAAATAAAACTGTAGTAGTTATATGAACCTGAATAGATCAAGTGTATCCTAGTTCTAACGCAGCATTATTTGAAGAAATCATAAAAAATAACGGAGCACTCATTTCGATTTTTCCAGTGTGAGAACCTGGTAATCCATATAATTTTCCTATCAGAAATGAAATCGTAGTTGGTTTATCAAAATGAATTTTAGTAGTAGAAGCACAAGAAAAATCATGAAGTATGATTACTGCAGCACTCTGTTTAGATTTATGAAAAGATTTATTTACCGTTCCTTGAAATATATTTCACTCAGAATCTGCTTGAACCAATATACTCATTCAGAAATGAGAAGCAAAATGTGTAGTACAATCCAATGATATTTTAGAGGAATATGAAAGTCAGGTGAAACAATCGAGACACGTTAAAATAATTCCTAATATATCTGGGAAAGAGTTAGAAGTTTATAGTCTTATTTCCAGAGAAGAACAAACTATAGATATGTTGATTGAATCACTTGATTCTACTGTTCAAGAAGTAACTTTAGCCCTAACTTTACTTGAACTGAAAAAATGTATTAAAAAGAATATTCAAGGGAAATATATTCTCTCGTAAACTTAGATTTTTATTTTTATAATTAATGGGTACAATCTGGAAATCATATTATATATTTTAGTCTTGTTATATGCTGTTACAGCTTGAAATATTTCTTTTTCTGAGTTCTTTTTTTTACATACTTTATTACTTAGGGGATAAGGCATACTGATTTTATATTAAAAAGAAATTTGAAGCAGCTGAAAAAAACGAAAAAAAGTTGCAAAGAGCAAAATTAAGAGAAGAACAAACACAGCAACTTATAAAGATTGAAGCAGAGAAAGACTCTATTCCAAAAACGAAAGCATCAAAAAAACTTTTAAAGAAAATAGAGAATAAAGATGAACAAAATGAAAATGAAAAAGAAAAAAATCATATATCTGCTGAACAAGGTGAAGAACTGAGAGAAATTTGAAAGAGAGCTCAGATTCATATATCTCGATGATATTTTGAAAGCGCAAGAACACTCATTATAGAATGACTTTCTATGAAAAAAGAAGATAAAGAACTCAATTTACTTCTTGCAGATGTCTATGAAAGAGAAAAAAAATATCAAAATGCGGCATATATTTATAAAGACTTATTAGAAATATATGGTGAAGAAATGTATACGCTTCAAAGACTTTGAAATGTGTATGTTCTCTTAGACAATACTGCAGAAGCGATTGAAGTATATGAGAAAGCACAAAACAAAGATAAATCTAATACAGAAGTACTCGATATTCTGGCACATTTATATGCTGAAACATGAGATTTTAAAAAAGCATTGAAATATTCTGGAGCTTTTCTGAAAGAAAAACCTAGAAATGCTGAAAAACTAAGTATAAAAGCGTATGCTTTAGAAAAACTATGAAAAACCACAGAAGCCATAAAATGTTATGAATTGGTTTTACAAGTACAACCATATAATTCTGAAATACAAGATAGAATAAAGGCTCTGCACTTACAGTTAGAATCTCAAAATAATCAAAAATTAGAAGAAATTCAAGAGTCTATGGAAATAAAGCAATGAGAGGAATCGTCAGAAAAACTCTAGACTTTTAACAACTTTTCTACATAAAAAAGTATTTCACATCAAAAAAAAATATCTCTTGCACTCAGAGATATTTTTTTAGTCTATTCTCATAATTATTTCATTCCTTTTCCATGCTCAAAATTCCTCCATATAGTCTTGAAGCCGAACAATCTGTTCTTTGAAGTCTCTTAATTGATAAAGACGGGTTTATTATAATTTGAGACTTACTCCAAGCAGAAGATTTTTATACGGATGCAAACCTTAAAATTTATGAGGTTATGTTTGATCTTTATAAATTTAATAAGCCTATAGATCTTATTACGGTTCGTGAAAAATTAGATGACAAAAAATTATTAGATTCTATATGATGAATTACATATTTAACTGAGCTTACTGAGATTGTTCCTACGTCTGCAAATATTTTTGAGTATGCACAAATTGTAAAGAACAAAGCAGTACTAAGAAGACTTATTAAATCTTGAAATGAAATTGTATCTCTCTGATACCAAGAAGATGAACCTATTAATGAACTTCTAGAAAAATCTGAAAAATCTTTATTCCAAGTGACTCAGACATTTATCAAAAATAAACTCGTTCATATAACAGATATATTGACACAAAGATATGAAGAGTTTGCAGAAATTCACGAAAATCCAGAACTTGTGACGCTTCATAGACTTCAAACTGGATTTAAAGGTATGGATCATAAACTCACCGGTCTAAAAGGTTGAGATATGGTTATTCTTGCTGCCAGACCTTCTATGGGGAAAACAGCTTTAGCTCTTAATCTAGCTCAAAATATATGATTTGCTAAAAAGTCTGTTGCAATTTTTTCTCTTGAAATGAGTAAAGAACAACTTACTGATCGTATGATTGCGAGTGCTATGGGAATAGATAGTTGGAAGCTTCAAAAATGAGAACTCGAAGATTCTGAGTTTGCAAAAATTGGAGAAGCAATGGAACGCCTATCTGCTGCAGATATTTATATAGATGATAGTGCTGGAGGAAATCTCGTTGATCTTAAAAGTAAGGCACGAAGACTTAAAATGGAAAGTAATCTCAATCTTATTATCATTGATTATCTGCAACTGATGAGTAATGGAAATTCGATGAATAGAGTACAAGAAGTATCAGAGATATCTCGGTGAATCAAATCTCTTGCTCGAGAATTAGATGTTCCAATTATTGCACTTTCTCAGCTTTCAAGAGCCGTAGAGTCACGACCTGATAAACGTCCAGTGCTTTCAGATCTCCGTGAATCTGGGTCTATAGAACAAGATGCTGATATTGTTATGATGATATATCGTGAAGACTATTACGATGAATTCACAGAACGGAAAGGAATGACTGATATTTTTATTCGAAAAAATCGTAATGGTCCTATTGGTGCAGTACAACTTATGTTCCAAAAAAATAATCAAAAGTTTGTAGAAATCGAAAATAACATGCAGCCTCAAGACGATTATTAGTATTAAATTGCTTATTTATTCTCATTTTTTTGCAATATTTAAAAATGAGTGATAGCATAGATAAGTACTTTATTAATTACTTATTGATTATGACTTGGAAAAATGCATTTCATAGAGCATGTGAAAAAGAACTACAACCAATGCATCAAGTAACATACTGGATGTTATTTCTTGCTTGTGGATTTACCTATGTAGTTGGAACGGTTTCTGGAGCTGCTACAGCTTCATATGCACTTATTGTGCAAAATCCAGAAATTGCATCTTCTTCTTGGCTTGTAAATGGTATGTTTTAAGAAAATATTTTCCTAAAACTCGATTTTGAAAAAATAACTTTGTTACTATCATAGTACTAAGTTATTTTTTTATGTTAGAGCGCTATGGAGTTTCCGAAAAAGTATGATCCTAAGAATTTTGAAAAAGAAATGTATGCACATTGGGAAAAATCGTGAAGCTTTGTTCCACAAGATTCAACAACTTGAAAAAGTTTCTATATCCCAATGCCACCACCAAACGTAACGGCATCTCTTCATGTTGGTCACTCAGCTATGCTTACCCTCGAGGATATCATGACTAGATACCATAGAATGAAGTGAGATAGTACTCTTTTGCTTCCTGGAACGGACCATGCCTGAATATCAACACAAGTAAAAGTCGAACAAAAACTTGCTGCTGCTGGGATAGATAAATCTAAGCTAAGTCGAGAAGAATTTTTATCTGAATGCTGGAAATGGAATACTGAATTTGGTGGAAAAATCCAAGATCAATTTAGAAAAATGTGAACAAGTTGTGATTGGACAAAAGAAAAATTTACACTTGATGATGATATGAATAAGAGAGTCGTGAAAGCATTTAATATGCTCTATGAAAAATGACTCATTTATCAAGGGGAATACATGGTAAATTATGATCCAGTTCTTAAAACAGTTGTTTCTGATCAAGAAGTAATTCATAAAGAAGAGGCTTGAAAACTCTACTATGTTACCTACTTTGTTGCGTGAAGTGATAATGAAGTTATAGTAGCCACGACTCGTCCTGAAACCATATTATGAGATGAAGCTGTTGCAGTTCATCCAAAAGATAAAAGGTATAAAAAACTTCTCAAAGCTTGAAAAAAACTTATTCTTCCAATTGTAAATAAAGAAATTCCTCTCATAGCTGATGAGATGGTAGATATGGAATTTGGTTCAGGTGCTGTGAAAATAACTCCAGCTCACGACGCAAGTGATTTTGAAGTAGGGAAGAGGCATGATCTTCCTCTTAATAATATTGTTATTGAAAAAGATGGAACAATGAGTTCTGTTGCGTGAATATTTGCTGGTCAAGATTTTATGACAGCACGAGAAAATATTGTAGAACTGCTTCGAAGTAAAGGTAATCTTCTTAAAGAAGTAGATCATGTATCTAAAGTCGGCTACGGAGAAAGAACATGAGCTAAAATAGAAACTATTATTTCAAAACAATGGTTTGTTCAAATTGATCCTATTGCTAAAAAAGTTATTTCAGGATATAAGAAAAAAGAATTTGAAATTCTGCCAAAGAGATATTCAAAAACATTTGAAGATTGGATTTATAACCTCAAAGATTGGTGTATTTCTCGTCAACTTCAGTGGGGACATCAACTTCCAGTATGGTATACTCCAGAAGGTGAAATTATAGTTGCTGAAACAGTTGAAGCTGCTCAAATCAAAGCGTGAACATGAGTAATATTGACGCAAGACCCTGATGTACTTGATACGTGGTTTTCAAGTGCTCTCTGGCCATTTGCAACACTTTGATTTGATATGTGGGGAGGAGAACAACCAGAACTCTTTCAAAAATTTTATCCTGCTCAAGTACTTGAGACAGGGCATGATATAATATTCTTTTGGGTGGTTCGAATGTTGCTCTTTTGATACGAATTTACTGATCAAACACCTTTTAAAACGGTATACCTTCATGGATTAGTACGAGATAAGATTGGTCGTAAAATGAGTAAATCACTCTGAAATGGTATAGATCCTCTTGATATGATTGATCTTTATGGAACAGATGCTTTACGTATGACTCTCTCAATTGGAAATACTGCAGGAAATGATTTGAAGTTTGATGAAGAAAATGTAAAAAATAATCAAATATTTATAAATAAGCTTTGGAATGCTTCACGTTTTGTTGACGCTAATATTAATAGAACTGATTTTGATTTTGACTCTGTTCATACAACGCTTAAAAATAATTTTGATTCACTTCTGATTCATGAAAAATGGATACTCTCTAAACTTGTGGAGCTCACAAATCTTGTAACTGAGTCAATGGAGAATTATAGCTTTTCTGAAGCTGGACAAGAGCTGTATACATTTACAAAGAATAGTTTTTGTGATTATTACATTGAGGAATTTAAACTCACAAAAGAGAGCTCAAAATATGGAGAAGAAGTCATTAAATTTGCCATGTGAGTACTCTTGAAGCTATGGCATCCATATATTCCTTTTGTATCTGAAGAACTCTATAAAAAACTTTGATTTAAAGGAGACTTAATTATCTCTTCTTGGCCTAATCTTGATTTAGAAGCAGATGCTGAAGCACTTAAAGCTCATGAACTCTTTGTAGATGTAGTTCGAGAAGTACGAAAACTCAGGGCAGAGAATAATATCATGCCAAATAAAACTATTAAGCTCAAAATTTACGCAAAAAATTCAAATTCTGAAGTACTTACTGAAATGATTGATTTACTCAGTGGTATTTTGAAATCAGATGAAACTGAGATAATTGATAAAAAACTTACGGACCCAAATCTAGTCTACAGTGTCATAAAAGCTTGAGTAGAGGTATATGTTGATACAGCAAATGCCCTTGATATTGGTATGGAAAAAGCAAGGATTAAAGAGCAAATTCTTGATACGAAAGAATATATTAGTATTCTTGATAAAAAACTTCTAAACGAGTCTTTTGTGAGGAATGCTCCTAAAAATCTCGTTCATGCTGAAATGAAAAAGAAAGAACAGGCGAAACAAAAACTAGAAAAACTTCAAGAAAAACAAAATAGCCTCAAATAAATATGAATATTTCTTTTAGCATTTTTAAAAATATAGGTATATCAATACTTATATTTTTTTGTATATTTCAATCAAGTTCTGCTTTTGCTGAGATAGATATGGATAGCAAAATACTTGAGTTACAGTCTCTCCTGAAAAATTCTACACCTGACTATAAAAAATCAGTATTTAGTTATCTAATATCCCAAATAAATACTCGGCTTCTTGATAATCCAAATATAAAAAATATTTGAGAAGTTATATATTTTAAATCAGAATTAAAAAACTTATATTCTGATATATCTTGATGAGTAGCTAATAGCTTGGTATGATTTAGTGATTCATTAATGATTACATTTATACATTGAGAAAATCATACTTCAAAAATTCAATCACTCAAGGATAAGATTATCTTGTCAAATAATGTATTTCTATTTCGTTCTAAACAGGACCTCACACTGAGTGAGATTCAAGAAATTACAAAAAATATAAAAGAAATTAATCCAAAAATAATAATTTTTATAGATCAAGAAGGATGAGAAATATATAGATATATAGATTTTCCCTCTACTTTAGAATTACAAACTATTCTAGATAGTTTTTTTATACAAGTAAGGCTTCAGTCCATGACCAGTGAGAGTCAGGATATTTTTAGAAAACTATTTGATACTCAGAAATTATATTATTTTCCTAGTCTTCAACAACTCTGAAGGAGCTATGATTTAATCTCCGATACAGGCAGCAAAAAACATTTTTTAGAATGTGCAGCCTATATTCGAATGAAATCCTTGAAGCAAGCTTGAATCAATAGTTATGGCCTCATACTCGACCTAGATTATGGTAATCCAGTAATTTCTTGATATGATAGAAGTTTTAGTTCTGATATCCAAAATTATAAAAATTTTATTGATGCCCTTACTCTTTCAGCTGAAATAAACGAAATTATCATCTATGGAAAACATTATCCTGGACATTGAGATGGGGAAATAGATTCTCATAAATGAATACTAGATATTTCATCTTTTCCAGAATATACACAAAAAAATTTAGATCTCTTTGATTATTTTCTCTAAAGAAGAAGCTCACTCCAAAAAAGTGTAATGGTGTGACACATGTATGTATGAGCATCATTTCTTTCAGAATTTAATGATATTCTTGATAAGGCTGATTTCATAATAACAGATGATCTCGCTATGCAATGATATAATCTAGCTCATTGAGTTGAGAAAGATACTTCTTTTTTTACCACTGATACTATTTTCACTCGAAAAAATCTTATTAAACTTTGAAATGACAGAGCTTCGTATATCAAATAATGTCTTTAAAATATTTTAAGCTTTAAAAAAATCAAAAAATCACTATACTCTGCCAAAATTATTCGTTTATATAAAATTCATGAAAATCGGTATTGTATGACTTCCTAATGTAGGAAAATCAACACTTTTTAACGCACTTACTAAAAATTATTGAGCGGATGCACAAAATTTTCCTTTTTGTACTATTGAGCCAAATGTAGGAATAGTGAATGTCCATGATTCTCGGCTGGAAAAAATTAGACAAGCAGTAAACGGAGCGAGGATTATTCCTGCAAGTTGTGAATTTATTGATATCGCAGGGATAGTGAAATGAGCAAGTGAATGAGAATGAATGTGAAATAAATTTCTAGCAAATATTCGAGAAGCTGACGCAATTTTACAAGTAGTTCGAATATTTGAAAATGGTGATATTATTCATGTTCATGGTGAAGTTAATCCTAAAAATGATATAGAGGTAATCAACGCAGAAC
>JAGXIV010000039.1 GCA_024635485.1 bacterium
AATGCCTATCATAGCATCTGCAAAAAAAGCGCTCAAACAAAGTAAAAAGAAGAACGCTCGAAATACACATTTCAAAAAAATGTACAGCGAAGCAAGAGTTTCTTTTGAAAAAGCTATCAAAGCTGGAGACGCAAAACTTGCGAAAGAAATATACCTCAATACAGTAGATGAGAAAGGGAATACAAAAAGATCTGGACTCCAATCTGTTATTGATAAACTTGTAAAAAAGAATATAATACATGCAAATAATGGTGCAAGAAAAAAATCAAAATTTGTACGAATGTTAAAACACCTTGAACAAGCTTAGTTTATTACCCCTATAGATGAGAGAAAAGAAAAAAAGACTGAATGCAGATATACGAGCTGAGCTCGTACAAGTAATTACTGATGATGGTGAAAATCTCGGAGAAATGACTCTCTCAGATGCCCTCACTCAGGCAAAAAGCCAAGAACTAGATTTGATGGAAATCGGTCAAAAAGACAATATTGTCTTGGTAAAAATGCTCGATTATGGAAAATATCTTTATAGGCAGAAAAAACTTGAACAAAAGCAAAAACAAAAGTGAAAAGCGCCAGATTTAAAAACTATTCGAATCACCTTTAAGATTGGAGAACACGATCTTGATGTAAAAAGAAAGCAAGCAGAGAAATTTGCTGCTGATGGACATCCACTGAAAGTAAGTCTTATGCTTCGAGGAAGAGAAAATCATTATGGAGATCTTGCTGGTGTAAAAATGGAAAGCTTTATCGAAAGTCTCACTGAGATTTACAAAGCTGATGCTCCTGTAAAAAGAACTTGAAACACATTCAATGTAATGTTAAAACCAAAAAAATAATTATATTTAAAATTCTATTATGTTAAAAACAAGAAGTGGGGTAAAAAAAAGAGTCAAGATAACTTGAACTTGAAAAATCATCCTAAGAAAAGCCGGTAAAAAGCATTTACTTATGAATAAATCTAAAAAAGCTAAAGGAAGAAATAAGTATGGTGTTGTTATTGATACAGTAGAAGTATCAAGAATCAAAAGACAAATTCCTTTCAGTATATAATAACTTTACGAGGAGCAATTGCCCTCTTTATCTCTTAAATTAAAAATATCATGGTACGTGTAAAACGAGCACTCATGACAAAGAAACGTCATAAAAAAGTAATTAAGGCAACAAAAGGTTTCCGAATGCTCAATAATCGAGTATTCTCAAGAGCTAAAAATGCTTGGATGAAAGCTGGTCTCAATTCTTATATCTGAAGAAAACTCAAAAAAAGAAATTTCAGAAGACTTTGGACAGTGAGAATTAATAATGCAGTGAGAATGGAAGGAACTACCTATTCTAAATTCATTAATATGCTCTACCTCAAAAAGGTAAAACTCAATAGAAAAGTACTTTCTAATATGGCTATCAGTCATCCAGAAGCTTTTAAAGCACTTGTAAAATCAGTAAAGAATTAATCGTATGATTAGTTCTTTTTTTTGTCTCAATTTTTAAAATTTTATTACACCAATATGCAAAGATATTCAAGTCTCGGAGGAAAAGAAGTATATCATCAACTACAATCTAATCCTGAGGGGATTTTTCCTATAACTGCAGCCTTAGTAGATGGAATAATTCAAGATTTTGTATTTGGTCACTATGATGAATGAACTTGATATACAAACACGATTAAGATGGAAATTTCCTGAGAAATACTGCGTCTTTCATCATGGGAAGAAAGAAGAAACAAAGTCCAAGAAATTTTAAATAGTACCATTCAATCAAAAAAAGTCGCTTAAGCGACTTTTAGTTTTTTTTCTGGAGATGTATTTTCATTGGCAACTCGCTGCAACAATGTTTCTTCTTCATGATCTTGATACTCCCCTGGGTTTCTATCATACTGAAGTTCCTTAATGAGTGTTCAAAAGTCACAAGCTTCCAGTAAAAATGGGAAAAACTTTCCTAATATAAACACTCTTTCTATCTGCACTTTTGCTTTCTTTTGCTCAAAATAAATCTTATCTTCAACACTTTTCAAGAGCTCTCAACCATTTTGAGGGCTCTTTTGTAATGGAGAATTTTGATGTATTTCTGACATAAATGAAGTTATGTATATATATTAATAGAATAGCAGACTTTTAATTTTCGTGCAAAATAACTCATTTTTTCTTATGAGTTAGCTGATATAATTACTAAATTAGCACACATTATTAAAAAGTGCTAAAAAAGATTTGACGGAAATATTTTTTTGAATAGAATTCTTACAAGTCGTTAACATCGACTCAATAAAATAAAATTATTAAAATTTAATTATTACAAATATGTGAAAAATTATTGGTATAGATTTAGGAACAACGAACTCTGCCGTTGCCTTTATGGAAGGTGGTGAAGCAAAAATTATTCCAAACGCTGAATGAAATAGAACCACTCCAAGTATCGTGGCTCATAAAGATGGTTCAATTATTGTTGGAACTCCAGCAAAAAGACAAGCTATCACTAATCCAGCTGGAACAATATTTTCAGCAAAGAGATTTATTGGTCGAAAGTTTGATGAAGTTCAGGATGAAATTAAAAATGTTCCATATAAAGTCGTAAAAGGAAAAGATGGAGCAGCTCTCATTGTATTTGATGGAAAAGAAGTTCGACCAGAAGAAATAGGAGCCCATATTCTCATGAAACTTAAAGCTGATGCTGAAAAGTACTTAGGACAAACGGTATCAGAAGCGGTAATTACCGTTCCTGCCTACTTTAACGACGACCAAAGACAAGCGACTATCAACGCTGGGAAAATTGCAGGTCTTGAAGTAAAAAGAATTGTAAATGAACCAACAGCTGCAGCGCTTGCATATGGAGCATGAAAAGGGAAAAACGAAAAAATCGCCATTTATGATTTTGGTGGTGGGACATTTGATATTTCCATTTTAGAATTATCAGATGAAGGAACGTTTGAAGTACTTGCTACCAATGGTGATACGCATCTTGGTGGGGACGACTTTGATAAAATTGTAACAGACTGGATTATTGATGAATTTAAAAAAGATCAAGCAATTGACCTTAGAAATGATCCAATGGCACTTCAAAGAGTACGAGACGAAGCTGAAAAAGCAAAAAAAGAACTTTCAACAACCAGTGATTACGATATTAATCTTCCATATATTACGGTTGATAGCTCAGGACCTAAAAATCTTGCTATGACCCTCACTCGAAATAAATTTGAAGAACTTATTGCTGATACGGTAGAAAAATCTATTGCTCCGTGTAAAGCTGTTCTCAAAGATGCAGGACTCAAAGCAAGTGACCTGGATCAAATACTCTTAGTAGGTGGTTCAACTCGTGTGCCTCTTGTAATCCAAAAAGTAGAAGCATTCTTCGGGAAAAAACCTAATACTGGTATTAACCCTGATGAATCAGTTGCTATGGGAGCTGCAATTCAAGCTGGTATTATCGGTGGAGATGTTACAGATGTACTTCTTCTCGATGTTACTCCTCTTACTCTCGGAATTGAAACAATGGGTGGAGTACGAACTGCAATGATTACTCGAAATACAACAATACCTGCTCAAAAGACTGAAACATTCTCAACAGCAGCAGATAATCAACCTGGAGTAGAAATTCATGTACTCCAAGGTGAACGAGAAATGGCTGCAGATAACAAATCACTTGGACGATTTATGCTTGATGGTATCGCTCCAGCTCCTCGAGGAGTGCCACAAATCGAAGTATCATTTGATATCGATGCAAACGGAGTACTTCACGTTACTGCCAAAGATAAATGAACTGGAAAAGAACAAAAAATTACGATTCAAGGTTCTACTGGTATGGATGAAGCAGAAGTAGATAAACTCGTAAAAGAAGCTGAAGCAAAAAAAGACGAAGATAAGAAGAAAAAAGAAGTCGTAGATGCTCGAAACTGAGCTGATAGCGCTGTTGCTCAAGGAGAAAAACTTATCCGAGACAATGCTGAAAAGGTATCAGACGAAGATAAAAAACTTCTCGAAGATAAAATCAAAGATGTAAAAGACATACTCTCAAAATCTGATGCAAGCAAAGATGACTTTGAAGCACCAACAAAGGCACTTCAAGAAGCACTCATGCAAGTAGGTCAAAAGATGTACTCACAAGAAGATGCTGCAGCAGGATGAACTCCAACACAAGAAGCTCAATCTGAAGCACCAGCTGAAGATGATGTACAAGATGGTGAAGTAGAAAAATAGTCACTAAAAATCCCCAATACTGGGGATTTTTTTGAGTTTAAAAAATATTTATGAATTAAGGGAAAGTTTCAATAAATAAAAACAGCCAATGGCTGTTTTTTTTATTTATGAAAATATTTCACTTATTTCTTTATATCTTTTGGCTGTTACCTCTCGAACGAGTTCAATAATTTGTACTGCTTGTTTATTTTGTTCTGGATTTTCTTTCCAATAATCCGCAACATAATCTCGAACGGGTTGCTTATCTTTTGCAATTGGTTCATCTCATTCTACTACACTTTGAGCCTCCCAAAGTCGAGAAGAATCCGCAGTACATACTTCATCAATCACGTGAAGCTTACCTCTAGAATCAAGTCAAAATTCAAATTTTGTATCTCAAAATACAAGTCACTTTTCTTGAGCATGATTATTTGCTGCATTGTACATGTTGAGACTATACTGTTCAATTTGAGCTGCAATTATTATTCCTGAAAGATGTTGAAATCATTGTATATGCAACCATTCATTTAAGACTTGAACCATACTATCAAAAGTAATATTTATGTCTCACGAATCTGATTTAGTTGATGGAGTAAATAATGCTTTACTAAATTTACTACACTTTGTAAGTCCTATTCAAACAAATTCTCAAGTTGCTAATTCTCAAGTTTCTTCGTTATATCCTTTAAGAGCTGAGCCATACATATATCATCGAACAATTGCTTCAATTGGAAGCGCTGTAAGTTTTTTAACTACTACAGATGATTCAAGAAGTTCAGGTGGAAAATCTTCTGGAAATTGAGTATTAGAAAGTTGATTAGGAATATCATCAGTATCTTTGTGTTCTGCAAAATATTTGAACCAATAATTTGCCATATGAGTGAGAGCTTTTCATTTTCACTCTATAAGACCTTTATGAATAACATCATGAGTTGATATTCTATCTGTAGCAATCATAATAAGGCACTTAGGATTGTCTGGATGCTCAAATGTTTCTCTCACTTTACCAGAATGAATATGCTTATATCTTTCAGGAAGCTTTGGTGATCATTCTTTTATTTCTCAAGATAGTATTCAAGATGTAAGTTCTACTACCTCAGGATTTCTACTCCCTCATTTTCGAACAGAGGTAAATATATGTCACTGTTCTCAAAATTCTAAAGCCATAATTACTTTTAAAAAAATATTATATATATTTATAATGTAAATATTAAAAATATCAATTAATTTTGACTTATTAGATAAAATAATTATAAGTATATAAGCTGACGATTTTGTATTGAATTCCACCTCAATTGCACTATCGAAAGCTACACAACTTGGAAATTTTGTTCGATTCTTTACGGACAATACGGCAGCTTTATAGCTTGCCTAAGAATTTTCCAGACAACGCATCTCCCTAAAGGGGGATGCACCACTTACATGCAAAGAAATCCCACAGTAAAATGCGGGATTTTTTAATTTTTAAATTATATACAACATAAAAGCCCCAAAAGGGGCTTATTACTTATCTCTTTGGAGCTCTTGAATAAAATTCAGGCTCAACAAAGTAAATTGGGTGAGTGGAAGACTAACTATCATTCAGAAACGTGCTTTGGATGATCGTCCAACATTTTTCTCTAGACTGTCTGTCTCCACACTCTAATATATTATAAATAATAATTATATCTTAGCAAATATTTTTAATAAAGAAAAAAGGCTTGCTTGAAGCAAGACCTTTTTTTAAATCAGAGAGAGAACATCAACAGAATAATCTGGAGTTCAATCTATCTTGAATTTCAACCGAGCGCAGCAAGCAACTCGGGAAGCCAGATATCTCTCCTCCCAAAGAGATATCGGCATACTATGCACTAAATGATATCATCCTCAGATACATAAGTGGCATAGATTCTATTTCTAATCAAGCTGACCAGCCAAAACTGGGTACAACTCAACTGGTGAGATTGTTCCTTCTTATATGAGATTGGGGCTCAGAAGGACACGTATCTTATTAATAAAATATATTCTGTCAAAACTTTTTTGACCATTATGTATTTTATCCTCATCTAATTTTTTGAATGAGAGGTGTAAGAAAATATACATTGTTTTTATGAGGTGTATTGACAATAATTTATATGAAGTACAATAGTGTTATACTTTATAAAGTTCATTATGTTTCGATTTATTTTCTTCATACTGTTTATTGGATTTCTCATCTATGGATTTTTTAATATCTATTGAAATATTCAAGATGAATCAAATACCAATGAAAGCTATAATAGCGAGATAAACTCATTAGTAGCTCAGTATGCGAATCAAAAAGAAGAAGAAAGTGAATATGTTATATATTCTCAAGAATTTCTTGGGGATAGATCCTATGATAGTAATAATATTTGAACCCTTGAGCCATATTTTAGTGAAAGTGATTTTAATCAAAGAAATTCTCAAAGCTATGAAAATCCTCTCTACGTTTCTTCCTCTCAAGTACGCCTTCCAAGCAATAAGCTGAGTGTAAGCTTGTGAAGTTCTCCTACATGACGTACCTGAACAAATTTTAATACATTTCAAAATACTTCTTGATTTGACTCTTGACTTAGTTTCACCGATGAAAGTTGTGCTGGTATTATTTATGATCCTTGTCTCAAAATTTGAGACTTAGATACAGAGGGATGAAACTTTCGACTTATAGGTTCTGGAACTCCAATCTATACTGACCCTTCACAACTTTAATCCGGCAAAAAGCCCCACATAGATGCGGGGCTTTTCATTTTTATTTGTTCTCAAGCGAGCGCCGTTATCGCGCCGCGGGAACTTTTTCTACTCGAAGGAACCTCCCAACCACTGGAGCAATTGCTGCTGCTCCAAAGCTAAAAAGTGCTCCCATTTTCGCTGCATCAAGAACATGACCTGCTGGAAAAGCAACACCAGCAACGAAGAGAGAAACGGTAAAACCGATTCCTGCCACAAAGCCGAGTGTAGCCACATCTTTCATCTTGACACCGTCAGGAAGTCCAAGAGTCCACGCAGCGATGCCTCCCATAATAAAGATTCCAAGAGGCTTCCCTATAAGAAGTCCACTCAGAACGAGCCATGTAGTGTCCCCCAGTGAAGAAAACTCGACTCCAGCATTCAGGAAGCCGAAGAGAAACAGAATAACCTGAACAGGAGCTTTGATTGTGTGCTCCATGACATTCAAGAGATCATGCTCATATTTCTCTTCCTCTGCAAAAATGCCAAAAGCTTTTGCTGCATGAGGGATTACGGGAATCACAGGAAGAAGACCCAGTGCAGGATGGATTCCTGCCTGCTGAAATCCATACCAGCTAAGAATCCCCGCAATCACGTACGGTAAACCTCCCAAGTATTTGCGAACATTTGTCGAGTTTGGCCTTTGTTGCTTACCACGATCAAGTCGACGCGGAAGTTCATTGAACACGAACCAGACGAAAGAAACGGCTCCAAAAGAGAGAAGCAACCATTCAAGCTGAAGTTCTCCGGACGGATAAAACACAGCCAGAATAAGAAGCCCACCTGCGTCATCCAGAATTGCAAGAGCCAGGAGAAATTTGATTGCTGGATGTCCAGCTCCAAACACGAGACGGCCAACCAGATAGGCAAAGGCAATATCTGTCGCTGTAGGAATTGCCCATCCATTTTTCGCTGCTTCATAAGTATCAGAACCCATAATAGTAGCGATGATGAGATAGACTAAAACTGGTCCGAGCATTCCACCAGCCGTTGCGATAACTGTTGAAAGAGCTTGACGACCTCGGAGCGCTCCTCCAGGAATAGCAACTGCCTCCCAAACTTCTTTGCCAGCCATGGCAAAAAAGAGTGCCATGAGAACATCATTCACAAGATAATGGAGTGTAAGCTCTCGAACGATATGTCCATTCTCATCTTGATGAAGATGACCTACCAGAGAATCAGGAATCAGTACGATTTCCGTCAACATATGGTAGATATCAGGATTTGTATTTGCCATAAAGAGTGCAGAAATCGCACCCAATATAAGCAAAAGCGAATAATCTGAGACAAAGCCCCAGACCTTCGCAGTTGTGTTTGTGTTTGTAGACATACATATTACCCCTTCAAGGTCAAATTGAAAAATGTCGAACAGTATTATTGATTTTTTTAATAAATTGTCAAAAAATATTTGAGCTTCATTTTGAGCATAAAAAAAAGTCCGTATACTTGTTGAAATTAACAAAAAAGCAATGACTAAAAATATATATGACCTGATTGTTATTTGAGCCTGAGCTGCTGGAATGTTTACGGCGATTCATGCTCCCAAAACAATGAAAAAACTCTTACTTGAAAAAAATAATAAGATTGGAATAAAGGTTCTTATGTCTGGTGGAGAGAGGTGTAATGTCTCAAATATAGATATAGAACCAGAAAGAGATTATTTTGGAAAAAATACTAAAGCTATGTACAGCCCCTTTAAGCAATTCTCAAATTATGATATGATATGATTTCTTGAGGATAGATGAGTAACAACCCAAATTGAAGATAGAGGAAGAATTATACTTGCATCAGGAAAAGCTACCGAACTCGTAGATTTACTCAGAAAAGAAATACTCAACAACAATACGGAAATAGCACTCAATAGCTGAGTAGAAAGTTTAGAAAAACAAAACGATGGAAGTTTTAAAATTATTTCATGAAGTGATACATTTTATGCTAAAAAAGTAGTTATTTCCTCAGGGTGAAAAAGCTACTCAAGCGTAGGAACAGATGGTTGGTGATACAAAGTAGCTCAAAAATTTTGACACACTATTAATGAGCCGTTTAAAGGACTCTGTGGAATGGTAAGTCGTGAAAATATGGCTGATATTTCTGGAACAACTGTATTTCTTAGTATAGAACTCTACTGCTGAGAAGAACTGGTATATAGTGAATCTGACGGATCATTTCTTTTTACCCATTTTTGAGTAACAGGACCTATGATATATAATGCAGCCGTTCGACTCTGAGAATATATGAGAAAATCTGGAGTGAGTCCAGAAAATGAAGCTGCATTTATACGTGATAATATTTCTCTCAAGTTGAAATTCATAGCAGATTCCATGACCAAGAAACTCGAAAAATTTTTTACACTATGAGAAGAAGATATGGAAAGAACAATTCATATTAATGATCTAAGAAGTTGGAATGAGGCAAAAGTTACAGGAGGTTGAGTACTCCTAGATGAACTGACTAAAAATTTTGAATCAAAACTCGTTTCATGACTGTATATGATTGGGGAGGTCATTGATATTACAGGAAAAACATGAGGATTTAATCTTCAATCAGCTTGGAGTCAATGATACGTAGTTGGACAGAGTTTCAAAACGCAGTAAAACTTTATTTTGTTGTCTTTTTCTCTATACTTAGGCAAATATTTTTTGAGTTATAATGCATGAAAAAAGGACACCTATTTTTTATTATGTGAGTTTCAGGAAGTGGAAAAGGAACACTCAGAACTAATTTAAAAAATACCAAGAAAGAAAACATAGAATTTCTTAAGTCCTATGTCACCAGAGAAATGAGACCTGGTGAAGTTAACGGAGATCAATATTGGTTTATAACTCAAGATGCATTTAAAACAGCAATAGAACACAATGAATTTTTAGAATATGAATTAGTACATAAAGTTGCTTACTATGGAACAAAACAACAAGATGTAATTCATTGACTCGAATCTGGAAAAATACTTTTCAAGGAAATTGATACGAAATGACTCAAGCAACTCCATGAAAAATATCCAGATTTTTCAAAAAATTATACATCATTTTTTATTGATGTACCCAATGAAGTTTTCAGACAAAGATTTTTTGAAAGAAGCCCTGAAGCAAGCGAAGAAGATTTTCAAAATAGACTTGAAAGTGCAATATTTGAAAGAGAACATGCCAGTGAATATTGTGACTATATTTTAAGATGAGATAATACACCTGAAGAGGTACTTCAAGAAGTTTTAGAAATCATACATAAACACAGCTCATAATGAAATTTCATATTATTACCATATTTCCTGAATCATTTGTGAGTTTTCTAGAATCTAGTATTATTTGACGCGCCAATAATGCAGGACTTTTTGAGGTTGAATTATATAAACTCAATAGTTTTTCTACAAAAAAATTTGGACAAGTAGATGATAAGGCCTATGGAATGCATGGACAAGTTCTCCGTCCTGAACCACTTGCAGAATGAATTGAACATATATTTAAAAAAGTTTGAAAAAAAATACCTGTTATTTTTATGAGTCCAAGTTGAGAGTTACTTGTTCAAAAAAAAGTAGAAGAAATGAGTCAAGAAATGCAAGAGTCCATTATTCTTTGTGGACATTATGAAGGCATTGATCAAAGAATAATTGATATCTATGTCGACTACGAGATATCAATTGGTGAATATGTCCTTTCTGGTTGAGAAATAGCAGCACAAGTATTTATAGATGCATTAGTTCGACATATTCCAGATGTACTTTGAAATCCTGAATCACTGGAAGAAGAAAGTTTTTCAAAAAAACTTGGTAGACAAAAGGAGTATCCTGTATATACTCGACCTGCGACCTTTCATTGACTGACAGTCCCACTCGTTCTTCGAAGTGGAAATCACGCTGAAATAGAAATTTGGAAACATTCACACCTCAGATAAAAAATGAATTATAAAGCTGACATTATTGATGCTCCATGAGCGAGTCAGACTGTAGGTATACAACATCCCTATGTTGAATACCTCTGGCAAAATATTACACTTGAGTTTATGCTCAAATTTTTTGTGGTATATTTTTTTGCTGTATGGATTGCTCTTATTATTTGGGTCGCAGCTGATATTTCAGCACGAACTACCAGTAGGATTGCCCAGGCTCTATCTATTTTATTGATTATACTTCTCACTCCACTTGGTATACTTCTCTATTTACTTATAAGACCAAGAAAAACACTCTTTCAAAGACAAAGTTTGGAGGTTGAAAATAATCTCAATATTTTAGTTGAAATTATTAATGACCGATTAGAAAAAACTCAAATTCTTCATTGTCCAAACTGTGATATACAGATTGAAGCAGAGTTTACACAATGTCCTAATTGTCATACAGAACTAAAACACGATTGTTCACACTGTCACAGAGAAATCAGAAATACTTGGGATGTTTGTCCATATTGTCAAAAAAAACAAAAACCAAGAGAAGTCCTCTTTATTAAATCAGAAGATCCACTCTGACAGACACATCATTCTAAAAAACAAAACAAAAAACAAAAGCATAAAAAAAAGACTCGTTAAACGAGTCTTTTTTTTATGTAATGTCTATAATATCAAACTATATTACTGGAGAGAAATATACATTCTAATACAAGTCATAAAGGAGTGAAAATAATAAGATTATATATAATAAAACAAGAAGTCGCTCACATCATTATAATCCTCAAGTGCTGATCTTCTTGCTGAAATACAGAAACGGTTGAAAGTAAACTTGCACAAAGAATAAGTAAATCTAAATAATCTTTATAAAATAAAAATGTAATAAAAAATGATGCTGGGACAAAGAGTAACATCCATTTTTTATTACTTGTATGGTATGAAACAAAAAATCTAAAAACAGCTAAAAATCAAATAATAGCAGGGACATATCTTTCAAGAAAGATATATTGAAGCGCAATACAAAAAGAAGAAATTATAAAGAATATTAAAATTTTCTTTCTCTCCTTAAATTGAAAACTACAAATATCTGAAATAATTGCAGTTCAAGCAAACACTTGAGACATTATAAATGAAAGCGTGAGTCAAAAAATCATTTTTATTTTTCATTAATATATCACACTTTCAAATACTTTATTTCACTACTATATTCACTATTTTTCCTGGAACATAGATTTCTTTGAGGATTTCTTTTCCTTCAAGCCACTTTGCAACAGTTTCCTGTGATTTTGCTTTTGCTAGAACAGAATCCTTGTCTTCATCTTTTGAAATCTGAATTTCTCATCTGAGTTTTCCTAGGACTTGGACTCCGATAGTTACTTCCGTGTCTATCGTCATAGCCTCATCATATTCTGGCCAATCAGTAAAGAAAATAGAGTTTCAGTTGAGAGAAAATAATTCTTTGAATGCATCAGCTAATCATGAGAACTCTTTTACATAATCTTGCATTGTAGAATCATCAGCCCTTTTTCAAGTTACTTTTGAGATATAAAGTCATCGCATTGGGGCATGAATATATATTTCTCATTTATGAATATCTGTAAGAGTATATTCTCTCTTGTATTCAATCTTTTTTATTTCTCCATTTGGAAAAAGAACCACAAAAGCATCTACATAATAAAAATCTATTTCTCAGCCACTCTTATGGGCTATAGATTTGTAAAAATCAACCATTATTTCTGCTATTTCAAGTTTTGATAATTCTGACTCTTTTTTTCCCGACTTTTCTATTGCAGCCCTTCTCACCATGGTAGGATCAAAATCTTGGTTTTCAAAGTAGACAGCAGTATCTGCTGCTATAACTGGAATTGAATATCCCGCATCTTTATACACTTCTATTTTCTGCATCGCACACTCCATAGGAGTTGCTCCAGTTTCTTCTACTTCTAGCAGTTCTGGAACTTTTTCAAGTTTCATCTTAGAACGGAGGGTATCAAGTATGCTCTGTGCTCGCTTAATTTTCCCATCATTTCCTGTCGCAAAATAAGCTCTGAGCATTGGATTTTTTGGTCGTGAAATCTTTTCCCAAATCTCTTCAGCCATATGTGGCGCAAATGGATGCAGGAGCTGAGTATATTTGAGTTTCCATTCCTGCATTTTTAGCTCATCTTTTGGAAGTCCCGTATTGAGGCAAATCATCATTTGAGCGATAGCCGTATTGAACTTATAGTTTTCTATATCAGTTCATACTTTTTTAATAGTTTTATGGAGCATTTTCATAGCCTCATCATCACTCTGAGCGCTTCTATCTTTATTTTCTATAAATGTAGCATGAACCTTATCAAGATAACGTCTGAGTCCAATAATTGAACTTGTATCCCAAGGCTTCGTATCTGCAAAGTCTCCCATGTACATTTCATAAAGTCTCAGCGTATCTGCCCCATATTGTTTCACGATATCATCAGGATTTACAACATTTTTAAGTGATTTTGACATCTTCGCAGGAATCTTTTCTAGAATATCTCCTGTTTCTGTATCTATAAATTTTCAGTCTTTCTCTTCGACCATGTCTGAAGCAATGAGTTTTCCTTGTGTATTTTTGAAACTCATCCCAAGAATCATTCCTTGATTTCTGAGTCTATAAAATGGTTCACTGGTTGAGACAACTCATATATCAAATAAGAACTTATGCCAGAATCGTGCATAGAGTAAATGAAGTACTGCGTGTTCTGCTCAACCTACATATGAATCAACACTTCCCCAATATTTCTCAGCATCTTGACTTACAAGTGCATCCCCATTTTTTGGATCCATAAATCTGAGATAATACCAACAAGATCCTCCCCATTGAGGCATCGTGTTTGTTTCTCGGTGTCCGACGAGATTTGCAGCAATATCTACATGTATAAAATCAGGAACCTGAGAGAGTGGACTTTGTCCATCACCAGCTGGCTCATAGGCTTCAACTTGCGGTAACTCAAGCGGAAGATTATAATCACAGACTATTTTCCCATAAATACCGTCATATATTTTTGAAAATTCTTTTTCTCCAACCATAAGCATAGCTCCATCTTTCACCCACGCATCTGCTGACGATGAAGTTGGAAGATTCTGAATATCTTCGTTTGAAATATGAATCAGTGGGATTGGTTCTCCCCAATATCTTTGTCTACTAAAGAGCCAGTCTCTGAGCTTGTAGTTTATTTTTTTATGACCAAATCATTGCTTTTCAGCTATTTCAGAAAATTGTAAAATCGCTTCTTGTGTAGTAAGTCCATTATATTCTCATGAGTGTATAAGGTGAGAGTTTTTAGCAGTAAAAGCCAACTCTCATGCAAGAGCTTGTACTTCTTTTGAATTTTGTAGTTCGTTATCACCTCTTTCAGTTTCATTATAGAGAGGTTGAATAACACATTTTATAGGAAGGTTATATTTCTTAGCAAACTCAAAATCTCGTTCGTCATGAGCTGGAACAGCCATAACAGCTCACGTTCCATAATTCCCTAATACATAATCAGCAATCCAGAGAGGTACTTCTTCACCGTTGTATGGATTTACGACATATGAACCGGTAAATACTCAGGTTTTTTCTTTTCCATCTGCGGTTCTATCTTGGTCAGATTGGTTATTTGATTTTTTGATATACGCCTCACTTGCAGCCTTATTTTCTGGAGTGATAAAGTCCTGTACATCTTTATGGTCTGGAGCAATAACTGCGTAAGTCATACCAAAAACAGTATCAACTCGTGTGGTATACACTCGAATTGATTTTGATGAGTCATCAGATTTTTTGAGTTCAAACTCGCAGCCCTGAGATTTTCCAATCCAGTTTCGCTGCATATCTTTGATTCCTTCTGGCCAATCAAGATCATCCACATCAACAAGCAATCTCTCTGCATATTTTGTAATAGCAAGCACCCACTGTCTAATTTTTTTCTTTTCAACTTGCGTTCCACATCGCTCACAGCTAAAATCTGAAAGTACTTCTTCGTTGGCAAGTCCTGTCTTACAACTTGGACAATAGTTAATAGGAAGGTCTTGCTCATAAGCAAGCCCTGCTTCAAAGAGCTTCAAGAATATCCACTGCGTCCATCTGAAATAATCTGGATCTGTGGTATCTATTTCTCGCTCCCAGTCATACGAAAATCCGAGAGATTGAATTTGTCTTTTAAAGGTTGCAATATTATCTGCAGTAGTAATTCTTGGATGAACTCATGTTTTAATGGCATAATTTTCAGCTGGAAGTCCAAATGCATCCCAACCCATTGGATGTAAGACGTTATAACCTTTTGCATGTTTATAACGAGCTAATATATCATTGGCTGTATATCATTCTGGATGCCCCACATGAAGACCTGCTCCTGATGGATATGGAAACATATCTAAGACATAAAAACCAGGCTTAGATGATTGCTGAGGTGTTTTAAAAGTGTTGTTTTCTTTCCAGTAATCTTGCCATTTTTCTCAATTTCCCCGTGATTATACATATATCTGCATTGATGAATTAATATAGCTCTATTATAACTAAAAATCTGATTTATCTAAGTTTTGTTGACACAAAAAAAGTCCTACTAAGAAGTAGAACTTTAATTATGATTTTTATGAAAAGTTTTGAAGGAACATAGTAGTTGGACCAACAATATCTGAGTCAGACATTACTGATATAACAAATCTAATGAGCTGACTTGATAGAAAAATAACAACAAGTCATATAACAACATAGATAAGTATATTTTTTCATTTTTTTACTTTTTCTTCATCTCCTCCAGAAGTGAGTATGGTAAATCAAGCATATATTGCAAAAACAATTGATACAAAATAGAATAGGCCAATAATGAAACCTAAAATATTATCAAGGGTAAATACAAGATCGCTTCCTCCTAGTCTGAGGTTTGGAGTAATCCTTCATACTCAAAAAGCATTCTCAGCTTCGGCAGCTGAAGCTTGTAGAAAAAGACTAGTAGAAACAAAAATGGAAAGCAATATATTTCTCATATTATACAACAACATCACTAGTACCAATAGAAATAATCCATCTGATTATTTGACTTGCAAGGAAGATAACAATTAGACCAAGAACTGCTTGAATAAGTGTTGTTTTTCCTTTTTTCACTTTTTCTTCATCTCCACCAGCAGTAAGAATTTGGAATCATCCATAGAGAGCAAAAACTACAGCAACAAAATAGAGAAGACCTACAAGAAAACCAAGGATATTATCGAGAGTCCCAACAAAATCTCCGCTTGTACCATTATCTCAGGTAGTTGCACTCTTTGTTCCTGTAACATTAATGGCAGCACTTGCGAATTGAGCGTGAGCCGCAACACCAGATGCAAGTCCAAGTTTTAGAATATTTTTCATTTTCCTTGTAAATAAATAATAAATTACACCATCGATTATATGAAACTTGCAAGAAAAACGCAAATTTTTTATTTTATTTTGAAGCTTTCTCTATATAAATACGTACAATTATTACACATTAGGAAATAAATGATGACAGAAGAAGAAATACAGAATTTTTTAATCTCGCTTAAGCGATATGGAGAAGAAAATAATATTCCAAATATTAGTCTAAAAAATGCCAAATATCTAAGAAATCTCATTTCTAAAAATAAAAGTCATAAGATTCTAGAAATTTGAAGTGCTAACGGGTATTCTACTATACAATTTGCATTAGAAATAAAAAAGTATAATGGAAAAATTACCTCTATAGAATTTTCTCAACTTGCGTACGAAGAAGCTCAGGATAATTTTGAAGCCGTTTGAGTATCTGATATTATAACTCATTATTTTTGAGATGCGAGAGAAATCCTCCCCTTATTAGAAGAATCTTATGATTTTATTTTCATAGATGGCCTCAAAAAGAATCACTCAATTTTTTAAAACTTGTCTGGAATAAAACTCTTCCCAATGCAATTATTGTCATTGATGATGTTATTAAATTTCGATATAAGATGGAAAATCTGTATTCATATTTAGGAAAGCAATGAATTCAATATGAAGTAATCCAAATTGATGATGATGATGGAATCATGATTATAAAAAAATAATCTCACGATATGTGAGATTATTTTTTTATACAGGTTTATTTTTTCTTCGCTTCAGACTTTTCGTCCGTGAAGAAATTATCAATGAGTTTTCTATAGGCCATTCTTCTTTTGAGTTCTTCATAATATGAAGTACCAGGAACGTAGAGCTCTTTGAGTCTTGCTAGAACATCTTCTGATTGATATCGACTCATTATTTTTTCTACTTCTTTTTTGAGTTCATCGTCTGTTACTTCTACCTTTTCTTTCAGCATGAGTTCATTAAAAATAATTTCTCCTTGAAGTCTTTTTAAAGCAGTAGCTTCTACGTGTTGTTTCTTATATTGTTCTACAGAAAGATTGAGAGATGCAAGGTAATCATCCATTTTTACTCCATCTTTCGCAACATTTTCTTTGATTTCATCATATACTTGATCTGTTTGTCGTGCAAGAAGCTCTGTACCAATTTCTAATTTTGAAATTTTCACAAGTTCATCAATCAAAGTACTTTCTCTTTCCATTGCATCATTTGCTTCTTTTGTTTCGAGAATTTCTTCCTTAAGTAGTTTTTTAAAACCCTCAAAATCTAAATCTTTTCCTCGAAGTTTTTGAATAAATTCTTTATCAAATTCTGGGGCATGCGCTCGTTCTATTTTAAGAGCTTTTACTTTAAATTTGGTTTTCTTTCCTGCAAAATCAGCGTTGTGATAATCTTTTGGGAAATTAACATCCATTTCTTTTTCGTCTCATACTTTCATTCCTACCATATCCTCTTCAAATCCAGGTACTAAGAGGTTTGAACCAAGCACGAGTGGATATGCTCTCATACTGGTAGCTTCAAGCATTTTCCCATCTGTATCATAGCCATCTGTATCTATGGTAAGTTTATCTCCAATTTTTGCTGCATAGTCAGATTCTGCATCATGAAAATGAGTAAATCTTGTTTTGATATCAGCAATTGCATCTTCAACTTCGCTTTCAGAGACACTAAGTTTTTGCTTTTTAAGTTTGATATCTTTATATGAGTCTTCTATTTCAACAGTTGGAAATATTTCAACTTGTATCAGTACTTTGAGCGGATCTTGTGATACGACTTCTGTAATTTCAGCCTGAGAAACAGGCATGAGATTTTCTTTTTTGAGTGCTTCTTTATAGAGTCAATCTATGGCTTGTTCCACGGTCATTTGTAGAATTCTTTCTTCTCCAAATTCTTTTACTATAACATCTTCTGGTATTTTAGATCCTTTTCTAAAACCTTTAATATTAGCATTTTGACCAGCACTTGCTATGACTTTTTTTCTATATTTTGCAACATTTTCAGTTGATTGCTCAATTACAAGCTCAATTCTCGAGTTTCCTAATTTTTTAATTTCTACGTTCATAGTATATATAATTTAATAAACTTCTTTTTGTTTGTATCAAAAAGTTCTAAAATAACGCGCACAGTATAGTGATAAAATCACTTATTTCAAAATTTTTCCTCACTGTTTTAAATGAATATTAAAATATATTTAAAATAATAGGCAAGGTAAATTATACAATAGTGTTTTATTATTTACTCTACTCATACTATAATGAAATTGTTATTTATTTATTATAACTCTGATACATTATGAAAATTTCTTTAAGAAAGGGGTTCACGCTTATTGAACTTCTAGTTGTTATTACTATTATTGGTATTCTTGCTACAGGTGCTGTTACAGTATTTACATCACAAATACAAAAAGCTCGAGATACAACTCGTATCAATGATATTAAAGCACTTCAAAGTGCAGTAGAACAAACATATCAAGATCTCGCTGCATATCCTGACGCAGTAGCTTGAACTTGATTTGTTGATGATGTTGATGCATATATTGCTATCATTCCTAAAGATCCAAAAGAAGGACAAAACTGTCAATCAAGTGGAACAATTCAAACAACTTGTTTCTACTCGTATCAAGTTGGTGATGACGGAGGTATAACTAACTGAGTATATGAACTATCTACTGGTTTTGAGGCTGAAGGAAATATAAATGTAAGAGCTGCTGATACTGTTGATAATGGAAATGACCCAGCGAGATTTGAAAATGGAATTCAAACTGATATTCTATCTTCTGCTGTTCCTGCTGGAGTTGCTGAAACTGATTGATGTACTCTTGCTGCATCAAGTAGTGCACTATTGCTTGGTTCTGCTTGTAATTAGTATTACAGATAATAAGATAAAAACAAAAAACCTCCATATGGAGGTTTTTTGTTTATTTCAATTTTTTAAGTAGCTCGTCTGTTTTTTGAGAATAGCTCAGAACTATCTGATCAATGCCATATATATATGAAAGAATAATACTATGGAGTCTCATTGTAATAATACAATCGAGCATTTTGTGATTATAGACTGTATAGACCTCTCAGATATCAGCGTAAATTTCTCTTTCTAGATTAAGAAACTGTTTCATAAAAAGATAATCATTTGCTATGAGGTCAGTCTTATGGAAACTATGAGGGAGAAACAGTATTTTTCCACCAGCTTTTTCAATACATTGACAGAGCTCTTCAATCATAAGTTGCTGCATTTTGGGATTCTGAGAATTTCAAATATATCCACTTCGAAGTGCTAATCCAACCCTTTTTCAAGCAAAATCATATCACGCAAAATCACTAGGCCTAAACTTTCGGGAATTATGAGAGCTTATTATTTTTCAATGATCTTCTTGAAGTATATTATCCTGCATAACTGGATCATCTATTATTTCACTATTGATTCAAATATGCAGAAGTTGTTCTTTACTTTTTTGATCCCGAACAGTTATTTTCCATGATTTTTTAAATATTTTTCTGAGTATTAAAAAGTTTTCTTCGCGCTTAATATCGATTCATACTCTGTAAAAGTAAATCTTTTTTCATAAAAAACGTGCCCAGTTTGTTCGAAACTTCCATTGTTTCAATGGATCAGAAACAGATTGGATTTCAGAGTCAAAAATTATTCATCCTCAACCAATAATAACTCTATCTGACCACCAAAGTGTAGAAATAAAATTTTTGAAGTTCCTCAGATTTCGAGAGATATTTTTGAATCTACGAAAATCAATAGGAAAATATTCAATATAGCTTACTGAATCATCAATATAAAAAGGATTTTTTATATCATAGGTACAGACTCTAAATTTCGTATTTTTTCAAAACTCTTCTCTTAAAAGCGCAATTTCATTTTTTAAAATTAGTTCATCTCATAAATTCTGAGATCCTACGGCCGCAAAGATTGATATATTCATAATTATAGTTCTCGTATCATATAAGGAAGTATGTCTTGAAGTTCGGTTAAATTCTCTGGAATAGTCATCATAACCCTCTCAATATCACGAGTTTGATATCACATGGTCGTAAGAGTCATTTTAATATTTTCTAAAAGTGTTGCCGGAAGCATGGTTTGTTGCGCTTTTGTTTTACTAAGCGTAACATCTCAATGATATGCTTTTACAAAATCTTTATCTTTGAGTTCGAGGATTATTTTTTCTGCCATTTTTTTCCCAATTCATTTTACAGACTCAATCACTTTTTTATCATCATTTTGTACTGCCTGAATGAGTGTATTTTTTCCAAGAGAGAGAATTAATAGAGCTACTTTTCCTCCTACCCCAGATATTTTTATGAGTTCTGTAAATAGTTTTTTTTCATCCAAAGTCGTGAAACCAAACAAGCTTTGTGCATTTTCAGTAATATGATGATACACATACAAGTCAGTACTCTCAGCATTTATAAGGTGAGAAAAGGTTATTTCATGAATTCCAATCTCATAACCAAGTCAGCCCTGTGTTAATATGAGGACGGAGTGTTCACTACACTCAATAATTTTCCCAGAAATATATCCAATCATTGTTTTTCATAAAAATATAATTACACTTTTAGTATATATCTTTTCAGAATAATCCCAAATTCACCGTGAAAAAAATACTTATTTCCATAATTGCACTCTACCAAAAATATCTCTCACCAGACCACAGTTTTTGGGCTCAAAAAAATAATAATCCTCCATTTTGTAAACACTATCCAACTTGTAGTGAGTATACCAAAGAAGCTATCGAAAAAAAATGAGCCTTGAAGGGCTCACTCATGTGAATAGGAAGAATCTCAAGATGCATGCCATGGAATAAAGGTTGATTTGATCCAGTAGATAAATCTTAATCTTGAATAAAGTCAAGGAAGTCCTTCGCCGAGGTAAAATTATGATATACAGAAGCATATCTAATATAGGATATATCATCTAATATTTTAAGTTTTTCAAGAACTTTTTCTCAAACTTTACGAGCACTGACTTCTTTTCCAGTACCAAGCTCGCTCTCTATTTCATCAATAGCTCTCTCTACATCAAGTATACTAATTCATCGTTTATTCGTTGCTTTGAGAATACTATCTTCGAGCTTATCTCTATCATATCGTTCTTTCACGTCTCCATTTTTAACAATAATGAGATTACTTACAGCTCATTTTTCAAAAGTGGTAAATCGATTTTGACATTTTTCACATTCTCGCCTTCTTTTTACTACTTTTCCATCATCAGATACTCGTGAATCTAAAACCTTTGTATCTGTATTTCCGCAGTTTCAGCAGTTCATATTCCGAGAAATTAAATATTACTTTGATAGATTATAAGTAAGCTCAGTAAATTTACAACATTGAAGTAAATAAAAAAACACTCATAATATATGAGTGTTAGAAAGCTATTTTCAATCCTTTATTTTTTACAACATACGGCATATGCTCTTTGAGATGCATTATTTCAGAGATATGTACTACAATCTGCAGTCCATCCAGATAAATCACCAAGTGGTCGACTCAGAGTAATCATATCATCTCTCGCAACATAACATTGAGCTCATCCAGACATTACAAACTCATCACTCGAACAATTCGCAGTAGAATTTCAAGGAAAGTTCCAACCGGAATCAACCACTCGACAAGCAAAATTTCATTTAATTCTACCAGTCACATCAAGATTTGCCATAGTGAAGTTTGAAGCGTTATTTAGCTCACTTCCATTTATACTGTTAGATGCAATTTTTCAAGATGTAATAGTATTTGCAGCAATATCAATTCCCTGAATCGAATAATTCTGAATACTCCCACTATCTACGGCTCAATCTGCTAATTCACTATTTCTAATTGCATTTGCAGCAATGTCATTCCCTGTAATACTATTATCTTGTATTTCAGTAGAATCTACAGTATTATCTTGGATATAATCTCCTGACATTGTTCCTCAGCTTATAACTACATTTCATCCTATAACAGTCCCTCCAGAATATTCTGAAGCATAATTAACATACAAAGTATCACTTCCTTTATTTCACAAAAGTGCTAAGTTTCTTGGAAAACTTCAACTTGTTCCATTTCATTCTATCCATACATCATAACTTGATCATTGATTGAGAAATAGTTTTCCGTTCGTTGTGAGTTGTCACATTGTAAAAGCATCAGCATTATTGATTTCACTATTTCATATTGCATTCGCTTCTATTTCTGATGCATCAATAGTATTATTTTGTATATTATCTCCATTAATATTCGTAATTAGTGCTCCATCTCATTGAAATCACACAGCTTTCGCATTTCAATTTATGTCAAGTACTTGAGTCGGGTTAGTTTTTCAGATTCAAATCATTGTTCCAGTATCAGTAATCATTGAAGCTACAAATTGAGTTCCATTCCACTTTGGAACGTTATTATTATTTCCCCCCATGATAGATTGAAGGGCCAGAATAAAATAATTCGTAATCTTTTGATTTCCATCAAAGATTCGTGCTAGTATCTCTCAGACATATCCCTTTTGACTCATTCATGGTGGAGTACTTGGAGCTGGTGGTGTTCATGGTGTCACAGCTCATTGGACTTTTATAATGTTTGCAGTCGCTTGTGTTTCACCAATCGTAGCAGCAAAAACACTGTTTAACGATAGTGAGAAAATGCTGAGTATCGCAATTATTAATATAATATTTTTCATAGGATTATTAATGAAATATTAGTTCATAGTAAGTATAGCATAGTTTAGAGTAAAAATACAAATTTAGCCTCATAAAAATTATTCATCCATAAATGAATGAATCTAGTATATAAGTATTGATTTTTCAAAAATTTCAATATAATGCACGAGCCTTGTAAAGGAAGTTTCGATATTCACCAATATATCAAACGCAAGTACCTTTTATTTTTTGATTATACTATTATGGCACACAGAGGTAAAAAATATAAAAAAGCTCTCGAGTTTTTGAGTCCAGATATGACTTATACTGTTCCTGAAGCTGTTGAGCTTCTTGAACAAACAAACACTGTAAAATTTGACCCTACGGTTGAAATACATTTTACGTTGAATCTTGATCCAAAATATCAAGATCAAATGATTAGAACAACTGCATCTCTTCCAAATGGAACAGGGAAAACAGCTCGAATCTGTGCATTTACTGATACTGTTTCTGCTGATGACCTCATTAAAGCTTGAGCTGCAGTAGCAGGAGGAGAAGAACTTATTGCTGATATTGAAGCAGGAAACGTAGCATTAGATTTTGATGTTTGTGTGGCTACTCCCTCAATGATGAGACATCTTGGGAAAATAGCTCGAGTACTTGGACCAAAAGGACTCATGCCAAATCCTAAAACAGGAACTGTCGGAGTTGATCTTCTTGCAGTTGTAAAAGATATAGCAGGTGGAAAATTTGAATTCAAAACAGATAAGCATGGAAATGTTCATTCTATTTTTGGAAAACTCTCTTTTGGAAAAGATAAACTTGAAGAAAATCTTAATGCTTTTCTCAAAATTATTCAAGATGTTAAACCAGCAGGAGCAAAAGGAAAATATATCCAATCTGTAGTGGTATGTAACGCTATGGGTCCTTGAATAAAACTCAATATGACAGTGGATAAAAAATAATTTTATACTACAAAAAAATACTCTCAAAATTTTGAGAGTATTTTTTTTGTAATATAATTACAAAAATATTACATAAGTAGTATAATATATAGGCATTTAATTAATAATATCAATAGTATGAATACAAAAATTTTAATGACAGTTGTCGGTATAAGTCTTATATTTGGGCTCGTTTCTTGTTCAGATACAACAGACGATACAAATATTCCTACTAATACCGTTGAAATAAACAGCACTCCGGATGCTAGTTCTACACAGCTCGCAGGATCAGAAACTCCAAGTATGAATGAAGATTGAGAAACACTTGTAGGTTGAGATGCAGTATCACCTGACGCCACTCCTGGTGAAGCCTCTTTTACAGTACTTTGAAGCAATTACGAGTATGATATCAAGGAAATGAGAGTAAAAGAAGGAGATACTGTTACTATAACATTTAGATCAGTCGGTGGATTCCATGATTGGGTCGTTGATGAATTTGATGCAGCGACAGAGCAAGTACAAACAGATGGTGAAACAAGTGTTACTTTTATTGCTGATAAAAAAGGAACATTTGAGTACTATTGTTCTGTAGGACAACATAGAGCGAATGGAATGGTTGGAACACTCATTGTTGAATAATTATTCTCAAAAATAAAAAAACTCTCAATTATGAGAGTTTTTTTATTTTTTAATAATTTTATCTAGAGTCTGCATTTTAAGTAAACTATTAAATCATCGTTGCAGGTTTCAAAGAATATCAGTGGTATAACAATTTGATTTTTTTTCACAGTATATATCTTTAGTACAATCAGTAATTCCGACTTCTTCTCAAACTGCTACAAATATATCGTATAAAGAAATTTTATCAGAGCTTTTTGCAAGCATGACTCATCATCATCTTCATTGTTTTGAAGTCAAAATTCATGCTTTATGTAAACTGGGTATAATTCTACGAAGACAGGTCTCACTCATTCATTGTGAAATTACAATATCATGAATCTGTACAAGCTCGTTTCTATCAGCAATATAACACAAAGCTTTTAAGGCATCATCTCATGTTTGTGATAATCTAATCATAATTTTATAAAGCTAATACATCATCAAAAGTATCAATTTTTCCATCCTCTAATAACTTATGTAGCGCATTTCGTGTTGTGAGAAGTCAGAGTACTGAGGCTTGTTTTCGACGATCAGAAATCGGCATTTCTATGAGTTCTTCGATATACAAATATCAAAAATCAAAAATTTCTTCAGCTTTCAAACCAATAATACTTTCACCAAAAATACTCGCGCAAGCAGTGGTGATTATAGCTGTATCACCTTCAAAAGACCATTTTTTTATGATTCCATTTTCAAGTTTCATATACACTTTGAGATCATCCCCACAAGTCCGATTCTCTTCCCAAAAAGAAATATCATACGCATCTAAGATCCCCTTATTTGGAGGAGTGCGACTATAAAATATAATAGTTTCGTTATACATAATTATTTCAATTCACTTATTGCTTGTAGTAATACGTCGAAAAATCTATCAATATCCTCTTGTGTATTATAAACTTGCAAGCTCATTCTACAAGTATGATTCACTCAGAGTGATATCATGAATGGTTCAGCGCAATGTTGTCCAGCTCGAATACAAATATTTTCTTCTGCTAAGTAATCTGAAATATCTAAACTATGAATTCCCTCTACCACAAAAGTAAATACTCCTACTCTTTTTTTAGCATCAAGACTTCCAATAAGTCTAACACCCTCCAATCATAAAAATTTTTCTAAGGTATATTGAACCAATGTTTGTTCATGATTTTCTAGAATACTATATCCTCATATACTCTCTATATATTCAAAAGCTCGAAGTAAGCTCACAGCTCACGAAAGATTAGGAGTTCCAGGTTCGAATTTATCCGGAAGTTTTTGACTGTGGGTAAAAGAGGATTCTTGCACCATTCCTATTGCTCCACCACCAGAAAAAATAGGTTTTAAGGTATTGAGTAACTCTTCTTTTGCCCACAGAACTCATATTCATGAATCAGCAAAGATTTTATGACCTGTAAAAAAAAGAGCGTCACATCACAGTTTTTTTACATCCACTTCAAAATGAGGAACACTTTGAGACGCGTCTATAATAAAAAGTGGTTTCTGTTTTCCATAGCGGACAGCAAGGAGAGAACTCACATTTTCTAAATCAAAAATTTGTCCTGTCGTATTTGAGACATGCGCTAGTGAAACTATTTTTACTGTGTCAGTTAACTTATCTCGAAAATCATTGTAATCAAGATCATAATTATCATTCACTCCGATGAATTCCACATTAATTCCATAGTCTTCCTTGAGAATAAGCCAAGGAACTACATTCGCGTGATGCTCGACAATACTCAGGAGTACAGTATCTCCAGCTTTAAGAAGTCCTGTTCTCCAAATACTTTGAGCCAAGATATTAAGAGCGTAGGTAGAGTTTGCAGTATAAATTATTTCTCTCCAATTTTCGACTCAGAGGTTTTTTGCTACTATTTTTTTAGAGTCTTCATAGAGTTTTTCAGAAATTTCAGATATCACGTAACTTCCACGATGAATATTCGCGTAAGAGTTTCTTAAATAATCTGCAACTCCATCTATAACCACTGCTGGTTTTTGACTCGATGCAGTACTATCCAAATATACCAAGTCTGGATTATTCTGAAATATCGGAAAATCTTTTTTGAAATCTTGCATATTATTTTGATTTTATTCTCTCTAAAATTCTCTCTTTCGTTGATTCAAAGAGCTCTGCATGTACTCACTCAAGATCTCCAAATATCTTTGCGATATAACTCTCAAGCATAAGGACAGTGGCATCTTCTCGTGGAAGTCCTCTACTTCGCAGATAAAAGAGTTTATCATCAGAGATTCGCTCCATATTACACGCGTGAGAAGCTTTAACATCATTACTATGAACCAGAAGCGTTGGAAGTCCTCGAACTTTCCCTGTTGCACCAAGAAAAATATTTTCCTCAACTAAATATCACTCAACTTTTTCAATTCCTTCAGTAATATGCACGATTCCATCTAAATCAATCAGTCAGCCATCAGAAACAAAGCTTACAATATGCATGTTAAGATAAGCTCATGAAGCTGCTAGTTCGCCATTTATTTTTGCTGTGATTTTTTCACCAGCTGAACTGAGAAGTGAAAATATTTCACACTTAGCATCTTGTCCATTTATGAGAAAATGCTTCTCAAATTTATCTGCTGTTTCAAAATACCCAAAATACTTGAGTGAAGCTCAGTTTCAAAAAGTAACTTTTTCAAGTATATTTTTTTCATCGTATACCAGAACCTTAGCTCCGTCAGCAATATGGATTTCTTGCTCCAGTTCATCACTCATGTAGAGTCTATTTTCTGAAAGGATTTTCATAACTACGCGTTTTTATTTTTAAAATTTTCTCTCATTTTTCTGAGTTTATCTAAATCAATTTTTGGTTGTTTTTTTTCAAAAGCAAAGCTGGTTCCACAGCCACATCGATCCAAGACTTCTTCACTGGTGAATATATATCTCACTTGTTCCTGTCCAGTATGATCAGCTTTGACAACTCTCGTAATCTTTGCATTTTCTAAATGAATCTTGTCAGTCTTCGGGATATAGATATCAAATAAATACTCGCTTTTTATCTGTTCTAATTCATCTGTTATCTCAAAATCTGTCAACATATCTATCTTATTTCCTGAACAACCAGCTTCATAAAAAAATACTTTGAGTTGTTTCACTCCAGCATTTTCAAATTCAGAAACTGTTTTTTTATCAAGTTGTAGCATATTTTTTTATTCTCCAATACTTCCTTCCATCTCCATAGAAATTAGGACATTCATCTCACTGGCATATTCAAGTGGCAGTTCTTTCACAATAGGAGAAATAAATCCATTCACTATCATAGCTGCTGCTTTTTCTTCATCGATTCCTCGAGATTGCAGATAAAATAAATCATCTTCGTTTATCTTTCCAGCGCTCGCCTCATGAGCGACAATAGAATCAGCATTATCACACCTGATTTCAGGAATCGTGTCTGAACCTGAAATATCATCAAGTAAGAGTGCGTCACATTCTATTTTTGTTACTGAACCAGTTGCACTTGCCTTAATGTCTACTAAACCTCTATAGGTAGACAAACCTCCAGCTTTTGAAATAGATTTAGACACAATAGAACTGGAAGTATTTTTTCCAATATGGATTACTTTTGCTCAAGTATCCTGAGTTTGTCCAGCATTGGCGAATGCAATCCCAAGATGATCAGCACGTGAATTGTCACCAATAAGCACAGAACATGGATAGAGCATCGTAGTATTAGAACCCATATTTCCCCCGACCCATTCCATATATCACGCTTCTTGAACGAGTGCTCTTTTGGTATTGAGGTTATAAGTATCCAGTGACCAGTTCTCGACAGATGAGTATCTCATCGTTGCATTTTTTCCGACAAATATTTCTACTCATCCTGCATGCAGTGAGTTTTCGTCATACTTTGGAGCAGAACATCCTTCTATATAGTGAGCTTCCGCGTCTTCTTCGATAATAATCATAGTATGTTCAAACTGTCCACCTTTTTTCACATTCATACGGAAATATGATTGAAGTGGTTCAGAGACCTTGACTCATTTTGGGACATACAAAAATGTTCCACCAGACCAAACTGCATAGTGAAGGCTTGCAAATTTATGATCTGTAAGAGGAATAGATTTTGCGAAATGTTTTTTGATAAGTGCTTCATATTCTGGATTTTTGAGCGCATTTGAGAGGTCATCAAAAACAACTCCTTGCGCTGCTATCTCTTGTTTAAGACTATGATAAACTGTCTCAGAATCATACTGCGCTCACACTCCTGCAAGTGCTTGTTTCTCAGCTTCAGGAATTCCGAGTTTATCAAAAGTATTTTTAATACTCTCAGGAACATCATCCCAAGATTTATTATTTCCAGCACCTTCTGGTTGCGCGAAATAATAAATACTTTGTAAATCAAGGTCTGATAAATCAGGCCCCCAACTTGGCATTGCTTTTTCTTCATAGATTTTGAGCGCTTTCAGTCGAAGGTCTAGCATCCAAGAGGGTTCTTCATTTGCATGAGAAATTTGTCTCACAACAATTTCATTTATTCCTTGAACGGCCGTTCCTTTATAAATGACTTCATCTGAGAAATCCCAAGTTCCTGATGTTGTAACAGTTGATGATTTTTTATTTGACATTATTTTTTAATTATAAGGTTTATACTTCTCCAAATCCACTTTCACTAATTTCTTGTGCGAGTTCTTTGCCTCATTCTTTTACTATATTTCACGCCTTCATGACAAATACTTTATCTACATCGATGTACTCGAGAATCGTGAAGTAATGCGTAATAATGATAATTGAATTCTCAGGAGAACTCAGAGACTGTAACATTGATGCTACGGTTTTAAAAGCATCAAGGTCAAGACCGGAGTCAATCTCATCGAGAATAATATATTTTGGTCCTATGAGTTTCATTTGCAGAATTTCTATTTTTCTTTTTTCTCCTCCAGAAAATCAAACATTAAGATCACGATCTAAAAAAGCTTCATCAATCTGCAATTCTTGCATATGTTTTTTGATAAATCTTTTAAAGATAAATGGTGATAAATCAGCAAATTCTGGATTTTTCCCTTTTTCAGAAATATTAAAAATCGTTCTGAGATATTCTGAAAGCTTCACCCCCTTTATTTCAGGAATATTTTGAAAGCTCAAAAATATTCATGCATTACTTCGCTCATTTGGTTCCATTTCAAGTAAATCCTCTCCATTAATAGAAATAGATCCAGAAGTCACTTCATATTTTGGGTGTCACATAAGAACACTTGAGAGTGTTGATTTTCCAGAACCATTTTTTCCAAGGAGGCAATAATTCTTTCCAAGTTCAAACTCTAAAGAAACTCAGTTTAATATTTGTTTTTCTCAAACGGAAACTTTTAAATCTTGTATCTGTATCACGTGTTAATTTTTTATTAATTCTAAACATTACTATTTTATTCATATTTAATTATATACAATGTTTTTTTTAGTATATTTTGACACTTTTTATATATACTCACTTTATACACTTTTGCTTCAAAAAGCCAAATGTGAAGAAAATGTGAAGAACTCTTAAATTTTGCTTTAAAATAGACAAAAATACTTTGTCGTATTTGTCTAGCTTAATGTAAAATTGATGTTTGACTTCACTTATAAAAAACATACAAATAGATATAGAAGTTCTCTATTTTACTCAGTCAAAATGAAGAAATTCACAACTTTTTAACAAATCGAAGAAAATGGACGTAAAAATTGATGCAAATATCCATACTTCTGTCTTACTCCATGAACTTGTAGAAAGCATTACAATTTCTGATACAAAACAAAATATTATTGTAGATTGTACGCTTTGACTTGCAGGCCATTGAAGTGAAATGCTGAAAAGAATGAATCCTAAAGATATTTTTATCTGATTTGACGCTGATGAGAGAAATCTTGTACTTGCAAAAGAAAGATTAGAGCAACTCCAAACAAAAACACAAAGTACCCAAGGGGTAAAAATAATTCTCATCCAAGCAAATTTCTCAGAACTCACTGAAAAACTTGCAGAACATGGAATACAAAAAATTACTGGAATATATTATGATCTCTGAGTTTCATCACTTCACTTTGATGAAGCGCAGAGAGGCTTCTCTCTCAGACTCGACGGGCCTCTTGATATGAGATTTGATACAAACACTGGAAGAACTGCAGCTGATATAATAAATTATTCTGAAGAAAAAGAGATTTTTAGAATACTGAAAGAATACTGAGAAGAACCACATGCTCGTAAAATTGCAGCGAGTATAATAAGAAAACGACAACAACGAAGATTTGAAACGACTACAGACCTTACAGAGTTTCTTGATGAATATATAAACAAACATATAAAAACAAAAACCAGAGTATTTCAAGCTCTGAGAATAGAAGTAAATAAAGAGTTAGAAACTCTTACAAATAGCTTAAGACAAGCCGTTACACTCTTAGATAAAGACTGAAAAATATTTGTTATTAGCTTTCATTCCTTGGAAGATAGAATCGTAAAACAATATTTTAAGCAAGAAAGCCGAGATTGTATTTGTTCTGATATGATATGCACTTGCCATCATACAGCTCAACTCAAACTTCTCACAAAAAAACCAATACTCCCCAGTGAAACAGAACAAAAAATAAATTCTCGGAGTCGGAGCGCCAAAGCTCGACTCGCACAAAAAATATAAAAAATATTCTCTAACCTCTGCAAGCTCGTGAATCCAAGACTCATCCACAAACAACATCCTGATTCTCATTTTGATTCTCTGAGAAAAAAAGAAAAAGCTAAACTTACTTTTGGATATCAGTCTACCTACAGTGCCCTACTTGGTCTTATTGGATTTCTTCTCCTCTATTACGTTTGGATTCTGAATGCTAATGCGACACAAGGATATACAATTCGACAATTAGAAAAGACACAAAACGAACTAAAAGTAGAACTTGATCGATTGGATGTGAAGATTGCAGAACTTGACAGTCTTGACTCTATTAGTGCAGAAAGTGCTTTAGATAATATGGTTCCTGTAGAAGATCCTGACTACCTTGTCTATAAAGAAGGAGTTCAATATGTTTTTCAAAATTAAATCATTTTAAAAAAGTCTCACTCTGTGAGACTTTTTTTATTGCCAAGAACTCAAAAATTCCTACAATTTACAGCATACCTATTTTTAAATTATTCCTGTGCCTGAAGCCCTTAAAAGACTCATCCATAATATATCACTCCTGCCATGAATTTGAGAAAACAGAGCAACGAAACTCGCGTTTTTTCTGTTGTCTACCAATGAAAACTACCTTCGTGAACTACGAGAAAATATTCTCACTATCAAAGAAAAAACTGCTATTTGTCATATATGTGGAGCCATTACAGATTCCCCAAAAGATATCTGTAATATTTGTAACAACTCACAAAGAAATCACTCTGAAATATGTGTAGTAGAAGAATATTTAGACCTCCTCACTTTAGAGCAATCTGGAGGATACTCTGGAGTGTATCATGTACTTTGAGGTGCTATTTCTCCAATCAATGGAGTTTTTGTCTGAGATCTCAATTTCGCAAAGCTTTTTACCCGTATTGAAGCAGCTGACAGTAAAATAGAAATTATTATTGCCACAAATCCAAATCTTGAAGGAGAAGCAACTACGAGTTTTCTCACTGAAGAAATCACGAAACGAAAGCTCAAACACAAAGTAAAAATGACTCGATTATCTCGCGGACTGAGTTCAGGATATATAGAATACGCCGATACCATGAGTTTAGTGAGTGCGATGCGCGAACGTAAGGAAATATAGTATGCAGAAGAATGTCATTATGTATTTTCCACTAAAAAATGAAAATATAGCTCTTACTCATCCATATCAGGAACTTATTCAGGCCGAAGAAAAGCAAAATACACTTTTGCAATCTTTTCCTGAAACTGTATCTGTATTTATGGCTCGTTGAGAACACAGTTATCTGTGATGAGAAAAATTTAATCCTCAATTTCAAAAGTTCTGAGATACATGGATTCCTTATTCTTGAACAATAAGTGCAGACTTAGTATTAGGTTTTGCTATTCCAGCTTGAGTAAAAAATATATTCAATACGATGTACTCTTTGACTAGAAATAAACAAAATATAGAAAAGATATTTCCAGAAATAACTCTTCACTCACAATTATGTCAGAATTATCAAGTCATAGAAAAGAAATTTCCTCTCATAAAATCTCATCTAAAAGTATTAAAACCGAGAGATGGGACTCGCAGCAGATGAATATTTATTTGAGAAAATATTCCAAAAGAAGAACTTTTTCTACCAAATAATTTCCCATACATTATTCAAGAATTTTTTGATACTTCTCATTGATTTTATGAGTTTCCGTGACTTCATGATTGTAGAATCATACTATTAGATTGAGAGATTATTTGAAAATTTTTACGTCAACCAGAAGCTTGAAAATATACGGCAAATAGTTTTAGAAATGGAGGTTTTATAAATCTCAAAGATTGGGAAATACCGAGTGAACTTCAAAAAATAATTAATAGGATTGAATCCTACTGCGAAACAAGGTTTAAACACAGATATTATTCCATTGACGTATGACAATGACCGAATTGAGAAATAAAAATATTTGAGCTTAATTCTGCTCCATGACTTACTAACGACACCATTTCAAAAAAGCTATGAGACTATATTGTAAAAAATATCTTGAAAGTCTTTTAATTTTATTTAGACTGGAAATATATTTATTAATTGGTTTTTTATGTCTGAATATGCTCCACCTCCTCCAAAAGTTCGCGTAACCAAGGCTCAACTTCGTAAACAACAAGAGGCTTATAGACTGGCAGAACAACTTGCAGAAGATCATAGTAAAGAGGAAGAAGATGAGAAAAAAAAGGATGTTGAAATACTTGAAAAAAAAAATAGATGATGCATTTTAGGCATCATCTATTTTTATATATATTTAATCATTCCAGATAGCACATCTAAACCCTAAGAATCAATGTATATCAGTCGCATTGATATCATAGGTAGCATATCGAGATAAATCAATTGAATAGATTCAGGTATTTTGTTGATCATAGGCTGTTCCTCCTCTCAAGAAAGGATTACCAGTATCTCCTTGTCATTTTGCAACTGTCCCCATACCTTGAGCCTTTCAAAATCAAAATGCTGATCCATATTTCTTCATATCAGCAGCAGCATAAACTCCGTCAGCGTCCCAAGTAGTAGTTGGAGATGAATTTGCTACTGATGTTTGTCATGTCGCAAATCACGCTCAACTGCGAGAGCTGTCTTTATTAACATGTTCCCAAAGATTTCAAGCTATATCCCAAATGACCTTTCCATTTGAAAGGGTATGTCCTCTCTTGCTATTACAATTTTCATTTACTCCAGGTCCAGTCTTCGTTCCTCTTGGTCGTGTTTCAGTATTTCAACCATTTGCATTACATCAAAGTGTCGTATCGTTTGAGACTCCATTATAGAGAAATCATTCTCCTACTTTTCCTGTAGACCAATTTTTTGAAACTGATTCTATATTTCGTGCAATAGTCATCCATTCTTGATCATTCACGAGGTGATATCAAGGTCACATATTTTTACATTCACGAATAGCACTTTCTTGGGTTATTTCCGCAATAGGATATTTTCATTTTTTTGATACTAACTTCTTTCCAGATATATATTTTACTGAATTTGATTCACCAGATTGAGTTGTAGTGTTCGGAGTGTCTGCATCCTCATAGGTCATTTCGTACTGCGCGACACAAAAACCTTCTTTTTGGAACTCTTCATTTCCTGGAATCCCTACAAATCAAACAGGACATTCATCTTTGGCTTTTCAAAATGTTCGAGTAGATGCAAGTGCGTAGAGCGCATATCAAGAGGCAGTAAGACTTTGAGTATCTGAAAAATTAATCGTAACATTTTTAGTAGTACTGATAAGTTCAAGTGAACTTGAAGGATATACTTCCTGAACGGGTTTCCCTGTTTCTGTATCTATCATTATTCCCAGTTTACTTCCATAAGTAATCAAAACCTTATCATTCGGAAGAAGTGTAGTATTATTAGCAATTGCATTTTCGAGATACCCAGCTAATTGAATATTTTTTCTATCACTCGACACTAAGTACAAATAATTACTCCCATCTTGTGGATCTACTCAACCATTTGTATAATCTATTGTTTCCAGTG
>JAGXIV010000006.1 GCA_024635485.1 bacterium
GAGCAGCACCCATAATAGCAGGAACAGCTGCTGGCATATGGAAATAACCATGTAAAAAGAAAAATATAATTACAAGAGCCAGAACTATGAGTGATGCAATTAATAGTTTTCTATGTCGAATTTTATAGATAGATTTCATTTCCTTCAGTGTTTCTTTGAAGTTTTCTACTTTCTTCACTCGACTCAATTCTTTCCCCATTACAAGATAGAGAGAAATTGAAATAATTATAGAAATAATGACAACAGGAAGTCATAAATTCGTGATAAATTGATTGAATGAAAGATTAGCATAGCTTCAAATCATGATATTTGGTGGATCTCCTATAAGAGTAGCAGTACCTCAGAGGTTTGAAGCAATAATCATTGGAATTACAAAACGTACTGGATTAATTCAGAATATTTTAGATATGGAAACAGCAACCGGAACGATTAAAAATATAGTCGTGACATTATCTAGAAATGCTGATAGAACAGCAGTAATAACAAAGAATGAAAAAAACAAAAGATGAATATTTCATTTTGATACTTCAAAAAGTTTCACAGCTAACCATTCAAATATTCTTGTTTGAGATAGGACTCAGACTATCATCATCATAGAAACGAGCAGAGCAATTACTTCTCCATCTATACTCCTAAAGGCTTGCTCTAGACTCAGAAATTGTAATTCTGGAATAAAATGTCAAAAAGTATAATTTAAAAACAGAAGAGATGCTGCAATGAAAAATACAACCAGAGTTCTGTGTACTTTTTCAGTAGCTACAAGAGTGATGACCAAAAACATTACTAAGGTCATAAATATACCTGATGCAATCGAGAAAGCAGAAGTAGCATGTTCAGCTTCGACTATGACTTCAGAAACTGCTGAAACCTGAGGAACAATTGATGAATATACAATTCACAATCATAAGATTTTTTGTAAAAATCAAAATTTCTGAAATATTTCTTTCATTTCTCTTTCAATAAATAAATTAAAGCCTAGAAGTTTTAGTCATAAGAGAAAAAAAGTCAAATTTTAAAAACCATAAAAATACTTTGACATATTAGTTAAATATATCAAAGTATTTTTATGGTTAAGTGAATTAACCAATTCGTCTAAAGTCTTTTAGGATTTCATGTTCTATATCTTCCAGGAATTTAATATAAATTTTTGGAGTAATAATTTCCTTTTTATAGAGGTCTTCAATTACTTTTTCTTCTATTTTGAGCAGTGATTTATCTGCAAGTTTTGCTTCAAGAGATAGGATAGAAATATTATGATTTAATTTAATTTCATCTTTTTTTTCTGAAGCAGAATCATTGAATTCTTGATAGAGTTCTATGATTTCATCAAAGAGACCATTATCAAAACCAAATTCGATTGACTTGAGATGTTTGAGTTCTTTTCCTACTTTTCGAGTAATAATAAGCCGAGTTCGACTTCTCATATACCTATCTGTGAAGTTATCTCTTCCACCTCTGAGATTTTCTCCTAGTCTTTCAAAAATATTTAATTCATGTGGTTTTTCGCCATGATCCTTTAGTTGTCTTACTCCTTGTTCTACTCTATCTATTTGACGAGTAATTTTTCAAAGAATAATTTTAAAATTATATTCATCAACTTCATGATAATGAAAGAGATCTTTAAGATATTGTTTTTCAATTCATAAGGCATGGAGAGTTATAGCTTTTTTAATTATAGCTACTGCTTTCGTATTATCATTTTCAAAGAGTTCTTTTATATTTCAGATTGATTCTTGAAGAATACTTTCATATTTCAAACGTAATTCATGATGCTCTCACTTATTGATATATCATTTTTCCTCTATACTCGTAAGTTTTTCAAGTACTTTGAGATTCATGAGAATTTTTCCTTCTTCATACTCAAATTCTTCTACTTCATGAAGTTTATCAAGCTTCATTTTTTTCATAAAGAGTGAAATTGTTGTAGCTTTAATAAAAAGCGTAAACATGATACTTCAAATCGTAATAACTATAACAAAATCTTTAATAGAAAAATCATAATTCCATCCTACTTTATTTTGATACTCAAGTAAAAGTTCATATCCATTTTGTCCTGGTCAAGGAATAAGATATACCATCATAACTGCAAGAGCTCAACGGAGACTCCCCCAAGAAAGAAGATGTTGCCAAGTCATTGGGATATTTTCCTCAATTTTCAGTTTATTAATAATTCATACTGGTATGTATACACTGACAGCACGTGCAAACATAACAACTATGATTACTAGAAATATTGGAAATATAAATTGACTAAAATTTATATTTATATCAGAAAGAATAAGACCAAGTAAAATGAATACGAGTGAATTAGCAACAAATGCAAAGAATACCCAAAATTTTTCAATAGATTCCTCTACCTTCGGACTTATTTTATAGCGACCATAATTTCATATAGTTATTCCTGCAATAGCAGTTGCTATAACTCCAGATACTTTAAAATGAAAATCTCAAATTACGAGAAAGTGACCAATAAGTTCTGAAAGGAGAAATGTGAGATGAGCCATAATAATAGTAAGACCTATTTCCACTGATTCATCATTTTTTATTTTCTCAAGTATCTTAGAAAATAAAACTCACATAAAAAGTCCAAAAACTAGACCTCAAATTACCATGGAAGAAAATGAAAGGAATCAGAGACTTATACTTGCTGGTGTTACAACTCATTGTAGTATAATACCAAGAACTACCAAGAAAAATGCGAGTGCAGTTCCATCATTAAATATACTTTCTCATTCAAATATAAGAGCCAGTCTACGTGGAGCTCATACCGATTTAAAAATTGAAAGTACGGCTACAGGGTCAGTTGCTGAAATAACAGAACCAAAGAGCAAACAAATCATGAATGGAATTTGCAATCCAAAAAGTGGAAAGAGAAAAAATAATAGTATCGCAATTACAGATGCTGACAAGAGAAGTCAAAATACAGCAAGAGTCCCTATCGATTTCCAATTAGCAAGTAGTTGCTTATAATTCATATTATAAGCTGATTCAAAGAGAAGAATCGGAAGAAATACATAAAAGAGAATATCTGGAGTTAACTTGAAATCATCTATGAATGAGAAAAGTGGAACCTGAGAAAGTGGGACGAGTAATAATCCAGCGAATACCAGTAAAACTGTATAAGGAAAATTAACTTTTTTAGAAAATATATAAGTAAATATTGAAATGAGCATCAAAGACAGCAATGAAAGAGCTGAAGTTATGAAAGCTGGAAGTAACATAGTTTCCATACAAAAGATATATAGGAATTAAAGCTGCATAGTTTTAGTCAGAAGATAAAAAAAGTCAAATCATAACTCGCTTTTATGACTTGACTTTAGTGTATGATATTTTAATTTGATTCAATTGAACCACTTGATACTATTTCCTGAGTTCCATCAATGAGTGTTTTAATCTCAATGTATGTACCAGAAGCTTGATCATAGACTCGTTTGATACTCTCAATTTGTTCTTTTCATTTTTCAATAGTTCATTGTATTTCTTCAGCTTGTCATCTAATTCCATCAATAGAATCCTTAGTTCCCTGAACTCAAATCATAATCTGTTCTTGAGCATCTCGTGCCCCGCTTAAGGTTTGAGCATATTTTTCTGGAAATAATGAGATATCAGGATTTGTGATGGTCGTATCAAATGAATCTTTTTTTCCTCTGATATTATCACTAAATCAAGGCATTCATAACAGAGAATCTATTTTTGCTGAAACACTCGGGAATAAAAAAATAGTTGCGCCGTATGCTACGGTTACAATGACGAGAGCCATAAATATTTTTTTAATCATTATCCTGTTGTGTATCTTGAAATAAATCTTCTACTTTAGAGCCTCTTTTTTGAAGAGAGGTTCTTAACTCAGAAATATCCTCGTCTTTAATTTGAGGAGTTTCTAAAATTACTTTTTCCAAATCAGTCTGGTCAATCTCGATATTCCCACCTAATTTTCATTTCAGTGCCATAAGTGATTTTTGAATTTCAGCAAGCTTTTGAGCATTTATTGGTCCTAAATCCATTTGAACTACCTCAGTTTTAGCCATAAAATGTTTTCTACAGCTCGGACAATGCATATCAATATTTACTGTATTCCCTGCGGCTCAGACAATATCAATATTTTTTTCAGAAATATTTTTCCCCCCACAAAAAGGACATTTATATGAGGATACTATATTTTCTACCATGTTTTTTAACATTCCAAAGTTCATGTTTCGTCTATTTACAAAAATATTTCAATATTCTATTATAATTTCTCATTGATAGAGTTCTGTAAAAATTCTACCACAAAATTATATCACTTTCAAAGTTTTTTGTATTCTTTCGATTGACTTTTCTCTTCCTAAAATATAAATAAGCTCTAGGGCACCAGGTGAAAATTTTTCTCCAGACAGTGCTACTCGAACTGGCCACAAAACTTGACCATTTTTCATTTCTGCTTCTTTTATTTTTTCAATAAATGTATCCTTAATACTTTCTGGATTTGTAACATCGATATCTGAGTTTTCTATAACCTTAAGTGCAAGTCTGAGTGAATTTTTTACATCTTCTACAGATTCAATTTTCATTTTTTCATTCAGAAATAAATCAATATCAATCTGAGTGGGATCATCGTAAAAAAATGGAGTCAATTCTTTGAAGTCAATAAGTCTTTTGAGTCGAGTTTGCAACTCTGCAAGTATTTTTAAATTATATTGTGCTGGAAATGCTAAAATTTTATTTAAAAAAGTAGAATCATAGCGATGTAAGTATGTTTCTAATTTATCCCATAATTTTTGCGTATTATAGTTTTTAATATAGTGTGCATTAAATCATTCCATCCTGTCTTCTTCAAATACTGCTCATGCTCTGTGTACATCAGAAAGCTTGAAACGTTCAATAAGTTCAGAAATAGTAAAATACTCTTCCGTAGTTTTTGGGTTCCAACCAAGAAGTGCTATATAATTGAGAATAGCTTCAGTAAGAAATCACTTTTCTAAAAAGCTTTCTACAGAAACATCACCGGTTCTTTTGGATAATTTTTTTCAGCCAGCTCCTAGAAGTGGTGGAACATGAGAGAATCTTGGCATTTCCCACCCAAATGCGTGATACAAGAGTACATGTTTTGGAGTCGATGGAATCCATTCATCTCATCTTATGATGTCTGTAACTCACATTAAATGATCATCAACCACCACAGCAAAATGGTACGTAGGAAATCCATCTGTTTTCATGAGAACTTGATCATCTACGTCTTTGCTTGGAATAGTAATTTTACCTCTAATTCCATCGACAAAGGATACCTCAATATTTTCAGGAACTTTAAGACGTACAGTAAAATCTTTTCCTTCTTTTAAAAGATCTTCAGTTTCCTGTACTGAATGATAGCGACATTTTTTATCGTATTTTGTTGGAAGTCAAAGTGATTGTTGTTCCTCTCTGAGTTCAGTAAGTCTTTCACTTGTACAAAAACAGTAATATGCCTTATCATCAGCAATAAGTTCTTTTATGTATTTTTGATAAATATCGAGTCGTTCTGATTGTAAGTATGGGCCATTTGCTCCAGGGTTATTGGGTCCTTCATCTGCGATAAGTCAGACAGAAGCTAAAACATTCATCATGTTTTCAATACTCCCTTCTACATATCTACTTCGGTCAGTATCCTCTATTCGAAGTAAAAATTTTCCATCATTTTGTTTTGTAAACAAATAATTATACAAAACTGTTCTCAAACTTCAAATATGAACATATCCAGTTGGACTCGGGGCAAAACGTGTAACTATACTCATTGTGGCATATTAAAAACTAAGTAATCTTCTTGTATAGTATAAAAAAAACTCAAAGTTTTTCAAGTAGCTTTTATGCAAAGAAAAAGACTTTAAATAATCATTATTATTCATCATATAAATAAAAGTCAAATATATTTCTCGCAACTCTGTCTTGAGAAATGATTTTTTATGATATACTAGAACCACTTAGAACTTACAAAACATTTAAAATGGCAAAACAAATACAATCAGAACTCAAGAGAAGAGATATTATTTCAACTCTTATACCAACTGTAATAGATAAAGTAGGAGGTCAAGAAAGAGCCTATGACATTTATTCAAGACTTTTAGAAGATAGAGTTATTTTTCTTGGAGAAGGTATTGATAGTGCTGTAGCAAATACGGTTATAGCGCAACTTCTCTTCCTCGAAAAACAAGATCCAAAAGCTGGAATCACTCTCTATGTAAACTCACCAGGGGGTCATGTTACTGCAGGTCTTGCAATTTATGATACGATGCAATATATTAAATGTCCTGTTACTACGGTAGCAATGGGACTGGCAGCAAGTATGGGATCTATCATATTAGCAGGTTGAGAAACGGGAAAGAGATATGCCCTTCCACATGCTGAGATTATGATTCATCAACCTCTTGGTTGAGCTGAATGACAGGCAACAGATATTATGCTTGCAGCAAGACATATCGAAAAAACAGGAAAAATTCTCTACAAGATTCTCGCAAAACATACTGGACAAACACTGGAACAAATTGAAAAAGATTGTGACCGAGATAACTTTATGACTTCTGAAGATGCTCTCAAGTATGGTCTCATTGATAAGATTATTAAAAATTAATTCAAATAAAGAGTAATGAATACATTACTCTTTATTTTTTCCATAGATTTCAAGAAGTTGATGTAATTCATATTCTCATTTAAGTGCTTTATAAAAACTCACAGCTGTTGGAGTTCATGATGCTAAAATAAGAGGAATATGGCCAATGGTTGACATTTTTTCGGCAACTTCTTTTGTTGAATATCTCGGAGCAGTATCTGAGATATAGCTCTGATCATGTTCCTCATCCATCAGAATCATTCCAAGATTTTGATAGGGATAAAAAAGTGCACTTCTCGTCCCAATAATAATTTTTGCATTTCCAGAATATATATCTATCCAAAGTTGTGTTTTTTTTGCAGCGCTGACACTTGAATTAAGAAGAATAACTTGTCTCCCAAATTCTTCTTTGATTCTCTCGCCTATTTGGCTCGTGAGAATAATTTCAGGAATAAGTAAGAGTGTTTGTTTTCACAAAATGAGATTTTGCTCTATAAGTTTCATATATAGTTGGGTTTTCCCACTTCACGTTACTCCATATAAGAGATGCCTTAAATTATTTGAAGATTTTATTTTTATAAATATTTCTTCTTGTTTTTCTGAGAGAATTATTCAATTATCTGGGAGATATGAATACTCTTTCGGACTCATTTTAAAGATAGTTTCTTTCTTTATTTTTTCTATTAAATTTATAGGAAAAAATAAACTTACTACGTGATGTACAGGAACGATATAATAACGTGCCATAAATGCAATTATTTCACATTGCAGCTGTGAAAGTTTGTATGGAACATCGATTATTTGTATAATATCTTTTACAGCATCATCACGATAGTTATCTTGAAGTTCCCAAATTTCTTCATAACATACAGCGAGTTGAGAGCTTGTTTGAAAAGGGACTTCAACCAGGACTCACGCACTTACATGAGGAGCTAATGCTTCAGAGACTCTATATACTAGTCCATAATCATCAAAACTCCTTCAAAGAGGAAATACTCGATAATACATATTAATTTAAAATTTGGATACGAGAGAGCGGAATTCACATTTCCGTTGCAGCTTGGAACATAAATTCTTGATTTTCAGTTTTTTTCAGTGTTTGCTCAGCTATTTGTGTTTTAGTTTGTACGCTTAAGATGTCTCATTCTAAGCTTACATGTGATCCACGTAAACTCATGCTTGCCGCTGCTTTTGCTCATTTCTTTTTCATTTCTAATATAAGTCACTCAATATCAAATCAGCTTCCTGTCGATGTATGAGTTTTAGGAGATGGAGTTTTTGGAAGAGTAGTTTCATTCACGTTTCAAAAAATATCTTTAGCTGCTTCAACTATAGTATCTGCTGAGTTAGAAATATTGTTTGGAGTTTTTTCTTCTTTTTTAGCATCGATATTTGTCACAACTAAAGGAATCTTTCCAGCTATTTTTTCTTCGTGCCGTTCTCAAAGATAATCAACGGTATTGAGTATTTTTAGAAGCGAAATCTTAAGTGTTAATGACTCATCAAAACTATGCTTTGATTGTTGCAAAGCTGCATGTAGTATGTCTAACATATCAATATTTCTACTGATATCTTTACCTTTTTTAAGTTCATCAATGCTATTTCTTTGAAGCAATTGAGTAATAGTTTTTATAAAATTTTTAAGATTTTTCCCCTCATTTTTGTATCCTTCAAAATCATCTAAAGCTGTACTATCTTTATGAAGTAATTTTTCTAAAAAATCATTTTGTTCTTGCTTTGTGAGAATTCAAAGAGTTTCTTTAATATATTCATAAGATATTTTCTTATGAGTAATGAGTTGTTCAAACAAACTCACTGCATTTCTCATAGCTCACTCAGAACTCTCAGCAATATAGTGATAACTTGCTTCATCTACTTCGATTCCCTCTTCAGAAGCAATATAACTGAGTCTTTCTCTCAAATCTTCTTCAGAGAAATTTTTAAAATCATATCTTTGGCATCGTGATAGAATGGTATCTGGGACTTTGTGAATATCAGTAGTTGCCAGAATAAATTTAATATGTTCAGGTGGTTCTTCGAGTATTTTTAAAAGAGCATTAAATGCTCATTTTGAAAGCATATGTACCTCATCAATAATATAGATCTTATACTTTGTATGAGTTGGTTGAAACTGAGCTTTTTCAATGATTTCTCTGATATTATCAACTCACGTATGACTTGCTGCATCTATTTCTATAATATCAATAAGAGAATTATTAGAAAATGCTATACACGTATCACAAACACCACAAGGATCTCATTCTTGTGGATTTTCACAGTTAATTGCTTTTGCAAAAATTCTGGCAGTAGAAGTCTTCCCTGTTCCTCTTGGTCACGTGAAAATATAAGCTCAAACTGTTTTATCTTCAGAAATAGCTGCTTTAAGCGTTGTTTTTATAAATGTTTGACCTGTTAAGTCAGAAAATGTTTGCGGTCTATATTTTAGGTAAAGTGCCATATTTTTAATTAATAATTACATTATCATCTATTTCTTTGAGCATATTCTCAACAATGGTTCTTTCATGGTATTCCACTGGACCAGCATTTGTGAGGAGTGCATGTTCATCTCATTTTCCGGCTATAAGTATAATATCTCACTCTTTTGCTGTTACAAGAGCTGTACGAATTGCTTCTTTTCTATCTACAATAATCCAAAAATCATCACCTTGTTTTCGATCAATTCCTGGGAGTATGTCTTTGATTATCTTTTGCGGATTTTCCGTATAATCATCATCTTGGGTCACAATGACAACATCTGAGAGTTTTGATACAACCTGTCCCATAATTGGTCTCTTGCTTGTATCTCTATCTCAGGTACATCAAAAAACAGTGATAATTCTTCCTTCTCCTTTCATTTCACCTAAGGTTTCAAGGACATTCTCTAGGGCATCAGCTGTGTGTGCATAATCAATAAATACTGAGAATCATCGCTGTGACCTTACTTCCTCCATTCTCCCAGGAATAGTTTTTATTTCAGAAATTATTTTTGCAATAGTTTCTCTCTCAATTCAGAGTGAAACAAATACTCAGATAGCTGCAAGAATATTATACACATTAAAATTTCCTCTCAATTGTGTTTTTATATCTATATTTTTTCCAGGCATTGTCACAAGAAAATTCATAGAATCAAGTGTGTTCACAATATTGCTAGCCCGTATATTTGCTTCGTAGGAAAGTCCATAGGTATAGAGCGAATCATACGTTTCAGCAAGAAATATATCTTTATACGCACTTTCCATATTAATAATACCCGTCTTTTTAATTCCAGGTTTTCTTTTGTAATACATTAAATTCTTAAATATTTTAAGTTTTGTTTGTACATAATCATCCATCGTTCTATGGAGATCTAAATGGTCTTGCGTAATATTTGTGAGAACTGATATATCATAATTTATTCCCCAATTCCTATGCATTTTAATTCAATGACTTGCTGTCTCTATTACTGCAATTTCACACCCCTCTTTTTTAGCTTCTGCAAGCCATTTTTGGAGTTCAAATGCATCTGGAGATGTCATTTTAGAGGTATTAGTGTATTCTTTTTCGTTTAATATGATATTAACTGTCGTATACATAAATACTTTTTTTCAACTTTCTGCAAGTCAGTGGGCAATAATATTTGACGTCGTTGTCTTTCCATTTGTTCCAGTGACTCCTATTATGATCATATCTTTCGAAGGAAATCAATAACTTACATTTGCGGCTATTGCTCGCATATGGTGATACAAAAGTCTAAAAGGATTATCAAGTGATACAAGAGATTTTAATTTTTGGAGCATAGGAAATAATTAATTCTAATAGTTTCAAGTATATGATAAAATATGATGAGTTCAAGCTACAAATTATCTCACTTCAAAATAAAAGTCTTCTTTCAAATCTGAGTACGAGTATCTTTTTCCATCAACTTCTATAATCATATCATAGCTTGGAATTCACGGTTGCTTATACAGAGTATAACTATAGGCTTGGCAGCTAGGATTTTCTAAAATATATCAAAGAGTATTATAGCTAGTCTGTGTCAGTTCTGTTTGTGTAAAATATTCGATTCCTTTCCTACTGCCATAATCTACAATTGCGACATCATTTTGTGGAATTATTTGAGTTTTTTGTGGAAGTATCATACGAACAAATTGTCGATTTCTGGCTATTCATTGTATTTCAAGAATTCCTGGAGTTTCTATATCATACTGAGAAACGAGTGACTGTAGTTCTTCACGTTTTCTTTTTCATAAAGTGTGCGTGTTTTCTATAGTAAGTTCGACATTAAAGTTACAATTATCTGTTGAAGTGACCTTTTGAATAAATTTTCTTTTCATATATCGATCAGATTTATTTCCTGAAAGTGAGGTATAAACTGGGTACTGATAATCAAGTCTTGAGTCAAAATTCACGGCTCAACTCACTCACATTTCATCCAAAAAGTTTCTTGCATCTTCATTAAAACTATAAACCATAATATCTCTACTATGTAAGTCATGAACCAGAGACTGCATATAATCAAAATAACGAGCATCTCATTGAAGTTTTTCTCAAAAAACCTCCATAAAATCAAAAAGTATCTGTTTTGGAGTTCATAAAGTTCCTTCTTTATAAGCCTTTGCTTCTACCACAAGTGACATTATTTCTGAAAAGTTTTCAGAAGTAATCATCATATCTAGTTGCTTAAAATATACTGGTCCAGTAATTTCAAGGAGATGGAGTAATATATTTTGATTTAAATATACTATCCCATCAATTGATATTCCAGCCTTGTCGGTAAAAAATTTAATAGCGTTAGAGGAGTCAGTAAGATTGACATAATAATTAGCATCTCTCAGTCAAAAATTTTCTGTAAGTTCATTTAGTCCTTTCGGAGCTGGAAGTCTTTCATAATCAGAGCTTTTTAGATCCCACTCTATTGCATAAACATCTTTCTTTTGAAAAAGTTGTACCTTTCATCGAAAAATTTCCAAAAGACCCATACTTCACATAAATCAACCAGTTGGACGTATTTCATCTGCATTCTGAAATACAATGAGATATCTTTTTCTTTCATTATGTCCAAGCATATCTAAAAAGGTATCAAAATTTGTATTTAAGCTCTGTAAATATGAGAGTAGTGTTTTTATTTTTTCTATATTTCACAACCTCTTATCTTCTAATTCTTGGGTTGGAAGCCATGTTATTGCTTCATAATGATAGAGTGAAGAGAGAAGTGACGCTTCGATATTTCGTAGTTCTGGTGAAATATTTTCCAAAAGCTGTGTGATATATATATTTGAGAGTGATTTTTCATCTATAAAGTCTCTCGTTTTACTATACAGAGCAAGCATATTATCAAGAGATTTTGAGAGGTATCTCCCTCACGCGATAACATTATCAACCGAATGGATTTGATCTCCAGGAAAAATAGAAAATGGGCTAAAAAATACATCCGATATCAGCAGATCAAATCGTGCATTATTTACATTTTTCTGAATTTCATATAAACTGAGATTTCACTGCCTGATATCAATAAGTTTTTCATATCAAGCATTTACCCTATTTTCTACTATTATCTTATCTAGATATCAAAATCAAAAAATAAGTAACATAGAAGCTATGATAACTGAAACAGTACCATAAATACCAATGCTTTTAATATATCGCTTCGTAAGTAACAGATATGGAGTCTTTTCTTGTTTTTTTTCTTGAATATTAAGATATTTACTATCTCTAAATAAAGTTTTACTGCGTAGAAATAGATTGGAAACTTGAACAAAAAATGAATTGTCTTTCTTTTCAAGTCAATCAAATTTTTTGTTTTTTTTATAATTAGATTTTTTCTTTTCCACTGTAATTTCTTTTTTTTGACTGAAATTTAGCTCTTTATTTTGTCATACGCTTATATCTTGAATTCAACTACCTGATGGAGATTCTACCTGAATTTCTAAATCTTCAGTTGATTTTTTCAAATTTATATCTGAATCTTCATCACTATTTTTTAAATCTCTGAGTGTATTCACGTGACGTTCTTTCAAAAATTAAATATTATTATTATTGTAAGTTAATTCTCACAATTTCAAAGAGTTTTTTTGTTACTCATTCACCGAATACTCAGGGTAAAATAATAGCATTCTAGAAAAATATATGTTACAATATTCACAGTACTCTTTAAAAAAAGTTATGGAAATGAGAGAAAATTTCATAAAACTTCTTCAATACGTAGAAAAAAACAATTTATCAGATATACATTTGTCTACCGATTGTCTTCCTATGGTTCGAGAAAGTAATGGAGATATAGTCAGTATAGAAAATTTTGAAGTTGATGACAAAATGTATAATTTTGAAATCATTGAAGCAAAACATATGGAACTGCTATTACAGGAAATACTGAGTCCTGAAAATTATGAAGTTTTTAAAAAAGAAAATGAAATAGATGTTTCCTATTTAGGAGCAAGTAATACTCGTTTTAGGGTGAACTGTTTTCGAGATAGTAAATGACTCTCAATTGCGATGCGTAGTATTCCACAAGAAGTTCCTACTTTGGAATGACTTGGATTGTGAGAACAGATAAAAACTATGTGTTCTAAATCAAAAGGACTTATACTTTTAACTGGGCCAACAGGAACATGAAAATCTACAAATCTCGCTGCTATGGTTGACTATATAAACTCAAATTTTAAAAGACATATTATTACAATAGAAGATCCGATAGAATATGTATTTAAAAATAAACAAAGTCTCATTTCTCAACGAGAAGTAGGGATGCATACAGTCAGTTTTTCAAGAGCTATGAAATCATGCTTGAGAGAAGATCCAGATGTTATAATAATCGGAGAAATGAGAGATCCTGATACCATTAAAACTGCTATTACATTAGCAGAAACCTGACATCTTGTTATTTCAACTCTTCATACGAATGATACAGTTCAGACTATTGATAGAATTATTGATGTCTTCCCTGCAGAACAACAAGAACAAATTAGAATGCAGCTTGCGATGAGTTTAGTATGAGTTCTTGCTCAGAGATTGATTCCGAGGAATGATAAAGATGCGCGAATAGCTTCGAGAGAAATACTTCTCAATAATGATGCCGTGAGAAATCTTATTATTTCATGAAAATCTCATCAACTCTACTCTGTGATTGAAATAGGACAAAAACAAGGAATGATTCTTATGGACCATTATTTAGCTGCACTCTATAAAAAATGATATATATCACTAGAGAGTTTTAAAGCATACGTACGTGATAGTGAAAATATAGATTATCTTCTTCAATAAATCATATGTTAGAAATAAAAAAAATACATGAATCAGGATTTTTTCAAATCCGAAATCTCAAAGAGTGAGAGTATTTGTTTCATGAATGAGAAACAGATGATAATCTTTATATAGTTCAAGAATGAGAACTAGAAATTCAAAAGAAAATTGTAACACAAAATTATAACTATAAAAATCTGTGAAAAATCACAGAGTGAAGTATTGTATGAGAATGATCTTTTTTCGAAAAAGTAGAAAAAAAGTTTCTATTAAAGCAAATAGTACTACGACCTTACTTTTTATCAACGCACAACAAGATTTTAAAAGATTTAATATCGCCTATCCCCTATTAGCTCAGGAAATACTTCTTCATATAATCAATATTACCAACAGCAGACTTAATGAGTCAAATAATGAAATAACTGCTAGTTATGAAATTTCAAGTGTCATCTCTCAGATGAAGCAAATACATTCTAAATCAATTAATGTACTGCTTGATACCATCCAATATATTTTGTGAGTGGAACAGATAATTTTTATTGAAAAGAATGTTGCTCTTGATGATTATTTCATCGTAAGATATGATTCATGAGAGGAAAAGAAAATAAAAAATACGGTCCTCAATTTTAAAGACAAAGATTTTTCAGTAAAAGAATTAGAAAAAAATGATATTGCTGTTCTAAAACATGTCACATTTACGAGATTGATTCTTTGAGACATAAATTATTGATATATCATTATCAGTAGAAACCAGAACTTTTTTAACGAAAATGAGGAAAAAATACTACAAAATATAGCTACCAGTTTTGTTTGAGTGATACGACAAAAAGAAATTCAAAAAGATCAAAAAAATAAACTTTCTCTTAAAAACAACTTTTAGAATCAAAAAATAGTGTAAAATTCACAAAAAACTTTTGCATTTTGATTATATTCTATAATAATAAGCTTTGAGACTACGTAGTTACTCGCAAGAGCTCATTTTTTTCTAGACAAGTGTTTTCATTTTATTGGTTAAAGTGTATCCCTCTAGAGTATATCACATCTCATATTTTACATTTTTACTATATATATAGTATGGAAACGAAAAAACTTTTCGTAGGAAGCCTTTCATGGGGTTTAACATGGCAAGATCTTAAGGAAGCTTTTGGTCAACACGGTGAAGTAGTATACACAAAAGTTATTACTGATCGAGAAACTGGAAGATCTAAAGGATTTGGATTCGTTGAATTCGCATCTGTTGAAGAAGCTTCTGCAGCTAAAGAAGCTATGGACGGAGCTGAACTCGATGGAAGAGCAATCAAAGTTGATTTTGCTGAGGAAAAACCAAGAGATTAATTCACAAAAAAACTAAAGCACTGATTATTCAGTGCTTTTTTTGTATTTTAAATTTAAGTACGTGATATAATTACATATATCATACAATTTAAAATTATGCTTGTACTTGTATTTTAATCTTCTTAATAAAACAATTATGAATACAAAGAAAAAGATAATATCTGGAATTCTTGCTACAGCTTTTGCTCTATCAATGAGTCCATCAATTACTTTTGCTGATCATGGAGCAAACCTTGATCAACAAACTTTAAAAATTTCTGAAAAATTTGTTGCTAAATATGTAGGATATGATTTAGAAAAAAGAATGAAGATGAACGATAGAATTTCTGTACTTCTAGAAAAATTATCACAAGTTAAAGGTAAATCTAGTTCAAAGATTAAAGATTCTAAAGGAAGAGAAATCTCAGCTTCGAAATCTCAAAGAGATAGATTAGTAAATGCACTTAATTATATAGATATAGAATTAGATAGTTTTGATATGACAGTTAACTCTGGTCAAAGTGCTGCTGTTGACTTAAATGTTACACTTCAAAGTTTATTAAAAGAGCATGTTAATCTTTCTTTAAACGTGCTAAGAAATGCATACGACTGAAATGATGAAACAAGCGCTTCACTTAAAGAGCTTGACGATAATACTGCTGATCTTGGAGCAACTATCGGATCAGTATACGGTTCTGCCGCAGAAGCTAGATTTTTAGAAATCTGGAGAGCACATATAGGTTTCTTCGCAGATCAAACTACTGGGCTTAAAATGGATGATGAAGATATGGTAACCAAAGCTGAACAAGATTTAGTAATGTACCAAGATGATATATCTGATTTCTTTTCTGGAGCAATTCCTCTCGTTAAAAAAGAAACTATTGTTGCTGGATCTGGAGTTCACGCAAAATTACTTGGTGATTCTATGAAAGCATATGACAGAGGAGACTATGAAGAAGCTTATAGACTCCAAGCTGAAGCTGACACACAAATAGAATGAGTAGCTGATTTACTATCTAAAGGTATCGTAGCTCAATTCCCTGAAAAGTTTTCTACATATAATGTAGCGGATCAATCAAAAGCACTTACAAGTAAAGCAGGAGTTCTTAGATTAGAACTTAATGACTTGCTCAGAGAACATGTAAATGTTTCTCTTAATGTACTACGAAACGCTTATAAAGGAACAACTGATTTTAACGACTCTCTTGCAGCTCTTGATGCAAACACAGTAGAACTTGCTGCAACCATTGGTTCAGTATATGGGGAAGATGCTCAAGCTAAATTTCTTAAGATTTGGAGAGATCATATTGGATTCTTCGCTCAACATACAACAGGTTTAGCTACTAATGATACTGAACTCACAGCATTAGGAAAAGCTAATTTAAAACAATATCAACAAGATATCGGTGATTTCTTTTCTGGTGCAGTTCCATTTGTAATGAAAGAAACAGTAGTTGCAGGTTCAGGTGAACATGCAAGACTTCTTCTTGAATCAATGGAAGCATTTGATGCGGGTGACTATACACTTGCATATGAACTACAAACTCAAGCTGATGAACAAATTAGTGGTATTGCTAACCTCCTTGCTCAAGGTATTGTTATGCAATTTCCAGATAAATTTACAGAAGCTGAATAAAAATTTTTGTTAAAAAAAAGAAACACATCATGTGTTTCTTTTTTTCGTATACGTATTGTATGAAAAGCAATTCTTAAAATATTTAATATTTTTAATTCTGTGCTTTATAGTTATATTTAATAGCAATAATATTAAGATTCAAAATACATGTTGTCCAAGATATTTCTCCTTTCCCTCTTATTAGTATGCACAGTTTTATTTATCCCTACTAGTAATGCAGCAACTATAGCAAACACACTCAGTATACAAAAGGCACCATTACAATTTATTGATTTTTCAAAATATGCATCAGTTGAAAAACTCTATGATAATTGAGATTTGACCATAAATTTTGAATCTCAAACTCAAGTACAACTCAATAAAAACTGAAAAAAATTAGAGTTTGAAAATCCAGGTGGAAATCGTAGCTGAACTTGAATCATATCTATTGGATACAAGGATATTAAAAGAAATATTCTCGTATATGTAAATATTACAGAAGAAATCCCTGATTTTTCAAATATTAAGGACTTTAATCTTTTCTCTCAAATGCCCTTTCATAGACTCCAAGAACGTTCTCTTTCTTGTGAATCATCGGCAGCATCTGATATACTCTCCTATCTTACAGCCAAAAATATTTCAGAAGATGAAATTGTAGACTTACTTCCTAAAAGTGACTTTTATAATAAGCTTCCTGAACAAAGGGATATTTGAAAAGTATGGTGAAATCCAAATACTTGATTTGTTTGATATATAGACCATACCTGAAGTGTGACAGCAAAACAAAGTTTATGAACTTGATATGGAGTATATGAGGCTCCCATAGCAAAAATTTATAACAGTTATGGATTTAAAACTGAAATTATTAATAATTCTCAGCAAGATACAGATTTTTGAGAAAATGATCATCTCACTCGGGTTCTGACAGAACTAGCAAAAGGAAATATGGTACAACTTTGGTGAGATTGGTGTACTAAAAAAGAGTATCAGGACTGAGATATTAGTAGTTCTCAAATCACATCTTTCAAAGCACAAGATGGAATAATAAGTTGAATCAATGACTGCTCACTTTCTGAGGCAAATAGAGTTCTCAAATGGAACTATGTTAATGAATATGGTGAGTACGTTCAACATGAATGACTCAGTGGACAACATGCTTTTGTTTTACTTTGATGGAGATGAAATATTACTAATCCAACTCATGTAAGAGTATGGGATACTAATACAGGGTATCATGAATACAAAACAGTAGAATGGATGAGAAAATGGAAAGCAATGGACTTTAGAACATTAATTATCACCAGCAATCAAAAAAGTAAGACCTAAGTCTTACTTTTTTATTAAAATGGAAGATCTTCTACAGAAACTTCATCGTTGGAAGAACTATTATTTTGAAAATTACCCCCAGTACTATCACCAGAACTGTCATTATTGTCTCTAGATTCTGGAGACCATTCATTCAGCGTAAAATAATGGGTATCTCCATATTGACCTGGCTCTTTTCTCTTACTCATAGTCATATTCACATATCCTTTTTCATTTGCATATTGAGAAAGTTTTTCTACATTCACTGAAATGTTAAAAAATTCTCAGAATTGTCCGTTTACTGCTTTGCAGCTTGTTCCATCTATATACGTTTTTGCCATATCTCAATATTTTTAATATAAATTACGTGTGAGTGATTATGTATTTTTTTTCATATAAATCAATTGTTTTCTATTATCTTTTGCTTTATTGTTAAATAAAGCTAGAATGGTTGTAGTTGGTTAAGAGTAAAATTTTAATTGATGTATTTAATTTTTTACTAGACACTATAATGGAAGGTACTATAAAGGTTCTCAAAGCAGGTTTTGGATTCATAACTGCAGAAGGTCAATCAGGTGATATGTTTTTTCACGCTAAAAACTTAGTTGGAATGGAATTTGATTCTCTTGAAGAATGAATGAATGTTCGATACGAAGTTGGTGAAGGAAATAACGGAAAAGAACAAGCACTTAATGTTGAAGTTATTCAAGATTAATTTCTAGATTCTCAAAAAAGGCATTTTAAATAATGCCTTTTTTGTTGTTCACTTTTTTTTTCTGTATAAATAATATTACTACTACTTAAAATAGTAAACTATACATGTCGCTTTCAGGCATATCTGCAATTGCTTCTGGACTTATATTATTTGGGAGTGCTCAAAAAGTAAATAGAGAAATTTTATCTGCAGTCATCCCTTTATGTGCTAGATTTTTTCATCCCATCCAATGTATCTGTTCAAGATTAAGTCCACCATCATGTACATAATTTTGGTTTGGATGTATTGATCCATCACACCTTATTTCTCCGATTCCTATAGTCCAAATTTTTTCTAGAGTCATATCTGGACTTGTAATCCATTCCTCTCATATTGCATCATATTTTTCGGTACTCAGGATTCTGCGAGCTAAAAGAATCTTTTTAACTCGTTCTTGCAAAAGCTCACCATCCTCTCAGAGAATCTCTTGCAGAGTTGGATTAGATAAAACATTACGAAATACCGATTCAAAATCTTGTAAAGTTCTAATATCTCCCATATCTTCCTGCAATTCAACGATTGTTTCTTTTTTTAACATGTAGTAAAAAGTTATGAGAATATATCATCTATTATAACATATAATTTCTTATAATCTAATTATAATATTTATTCTAACAAGTATGTATTAATAAAAAAGGCATTGTAATTCCAAGTCTTTTTTGTATTCTTATAGTAAAGTAATTATATATATTTACGTATTTTAGGAATGAAATATTTTTTTTCTACACTTCTTTTATCACTGACAGTAATAACTCTCTCAGGATGTTATACTAGAAATATGTCTGATCCAGGTATTTCATGAACGTGAAATACCTGGAAAATTGCAGAAAAAATAGTCGAAAAAAATATAGATGATCTAGAACCCAAAGACCTTAAAAATATCAGTCAAAGTGATGTCAAAATTATTCCATGGATTGATGGACTAGATACTCCTTGGGAACTTGTATTTTTAGATGACAATAGAGCAATTGTCAGTCAACGGCCGGGCATAATATCTCTAATACAAAACTGAGTAATCATAGAAGAACCTTATTGGGAAGCACCAAGTAGAGAATATTGAGAAGGCGGGCTCATGTGACTTGAAAAAGATCCTGAATACAGCAAAAATTGATTCATTTATGCTATGTATGCAAGTGATTGAGATAAAAATAAAGATTGATATACAACAAAGGTAGTCAGACTCAAAGAAAACTCAAATGGGATTATAGAAATAAATTGAACACTTATCGATAATATTCCAGCAGCAAAATATCACGATGGAGGAAGAATTAAATTTTGACCTGATCAAAAGCTCTACGTTACAACAGGAGATGCGACGAATCCCGATTTAGCACAGAACTTGAGTTCCCTTGCTGGTAAGATTCTACGTGTAAATAGTGATGGGAGTATTCCAGAAGATAATCCATTTGCAAATTCACTTGTATATTCCTATGGGCATAGAAATCCCCAATGACTTGCATGGAATAATGCATGAGACTTATTTATGTCAACGCATGGACCAAGCTGAGAATTTGGACTGAAAGCAAAAGATAGAGTTGATTATATCACAGCATGAACGAACTACTGATGGCCCGAAGCATATGGACCAGGTCAGTGATTTCCTGATCCAATTGCCTATTGGCCAGATTCAGCAACACCTCCTGGTGGTATGGTATTTTGGAATACAAGCTTGTATCTCGCTACGATGAAGTCAGAAGCACTAATCAAGCTCGATATAGTAAAAAATGAATCTTGATACTCACTTATTTGAGAATCAAAGTGGTTTGAATGAGAATACGGAAGACTCAGAAATATCATCAAATGACCAGACTGAAATCTATATCTCATGACAACAAATGCAGATGGAAGATGAGGAATACTTGCTGGAAAAGATAAAATATACCAAATATCTATAAAATAAGATTACTCATATTCCTTACTAATATCATACAGCATATAAGTATAATTTTCGTTACTTTAATTTATTAATTATATATTATGGCACATACAACAAACGCTTGAAAATGGAATGACTTTACTACGAGAGCTCGAAAAGAATATCCAGAAATTAATGATCAAGAGTATCACGCAACAGAAGGTTGGTATGATAAAATGGCTCAGCTTCTCATGGAAAAATACGGAATGACACATGATGAAGCAATGAAAAAAACTCGAGAAATTGCTGAAGATGTAGATTATCATGAAAATGCAGTGGATGATGATAAGATTCGATCATTCAAATTGGATACAAATTCGGATCATACTGGTGAAATGACTGATATATTATAATATTTCATACATAAAAAAATACTTTCAATATTGAAAGTATTTTTTTATGTATTTTTTTAATATGTATGTTTTTTATCTTTCATTCTCACATGTGGATTGTCATCACTATGATCTTCTTGATCATCAGCTTCGACGAGCTCATTATGAGAAAGTATAAATTCTTCTCCGGAATCTTGTTCTATAAGATATGCTGGAGCATCAATAGTTGGAGTTCTGTGAAATTCTTGCCCTTCTATTTTTCGGGTAAATTCTTCTATAAATACATCAACAATTCTCCCTCTCATTTTTTCATTATCATGTCTCATCCAATTCACATACTCCCCTTTTTGTAAATTTTTCATATATGTTGTATTAAAAAATATAATACTTTAAATATAAGCAAGAGATGTATGAGAAGTGAAAATAATAAATGAAATAGATTATTTTAAAATTATTATTATAATTAAGAACAAATTATTGCTAGTTAGTTTAATATAAATGTGAGATTGTAATCTCTAAACTTTATTTTGAGTCATAACGTAGTGCTCTATGAACAAAGAATACATCAATTTTTGTTTTTTTTGTTTTCTGATTTATTAAATGAGTTACTAAAATTCGAGAATACGGGCTAAATACATACTCCGCGTAGCATATTTTTATTTGAATGTAACTATTACAAGAATGAAAATTACAATTTTAATTCCAGCATACAATGAAGAACAAACTATTAAAGATAGTGTTTTATCTTGTTTACATCAAACAAAGAAAGCTCATCATATAATAGTAGTAAATGACTGAAGTACTGATAAAACAGGTGAAATATTAGATTCATTCTGAGACACTATAACTGTACTGCATTTAAGTAAAAACACGTGAAATAAAAGTATTGCTCAACAAGTTGGATTAAAATATATAAAAGATAAAGTTTTTATAGCGACGGATGCTGATACGATACTTGATATAAATTTTGTGAAAGAGATAGATAAATCCTTTAGAATTGATAGAAAAATAGTTGCTGTATGTGGCTATGTTAAAAGTATAAAAAATAATTGGCTGACTGCCTGTAGAGAGCTTGAATATATTATATGACAAGATTTACATAAATCAGCCCAATCTCATGTAAATTCTATTCTTATACTTCCCGGATGCTGTACTGCATACAAAACAAAATTTTTTAAAAAACATATAACTTTTGATCATGATACGATAGCTGAAGATTTAGATTTTTCTTATAAAATTAACAATTACAAGAAAAGTAGATATATCAATTTTAATAAAAATGCAATCGTTTACACCCAAGATCCAAATACAATTTATGAATATACACATCAATTACGGAGA
>JAGXIV010000007.1 GCA_024635485.1 bacterium
AAATGTAGCACTAAGCTGGGGGATTATATAGAAAATAACAAGCTAGTCAAAAGATTTTCTTCTTTTTTAACGAAGTTTTGCTCAAGCCTTTTCTACATTTTTTATGATGTTATCTATGAGTTTATTTTTAACGCTATCATCGAGTGTTTCTGACACAGATTGTATGTATATTTTAAAGGTGAGACTTCGTTTTCCTGGAAGTCTTTCTTCCGATTCATATATATCTATAAGTTCAACTTCCTGAATAAGTACATCTGTTTTTTGTATAGCTGTTTGTATTTTTTTCCCTTCACTCTCTTTATCTACTACAAAGTTTAAATCAAAATTATTTCTTTGGAAGTTTGAAACTTCTCTTGCTTGTATTAAACCATAGAGTGCTGGTTCAAGAATATTTAAATTGATAGATATGAAACCAACTCTTCCAGGAAGTTCAAAGTTTGCAGTTGCTTTTGGATGAATTTCTCCAACAAATCCAACACTTTTTCCTCGAACCATTACTTCTGCAGTTCTCCCTTTATGGGCATAATGTGGGATATTTTTTGGAGTTTGAAGTGAGTAGGAGAGAACTCCTAGTTTTGCAAAAATATCTTTGAGAGTATTTTGAGTTTGGTAATAACTATTATCTCCCTGAGATTGTTCTACCAGCGAAAGTTCATAATTCTCATGTACCGTTTCCTCTGATATTTTTTGAAATACTTTTTCACATTCAAAAAGTTTCATATTTTTATATTCTCTCACATTATCCTCTAGTGCCTGCATAAGATTTGGAATAAGACTTCCACGCATATGAGTAAGCTCTTCTGAAAGATAGTTTTTCAGTGGTATAAGTGCATCAACATCTCACAGAGCCTTTTCTATCACATTCTTATTGGTGAATGAGTAAGTATAAAGGTCATAAAATCCACAAGCTACGAGATAATTTCTGATATCTCTTTTTGCTGTATATATTGGTGACTGTGTCACAGCCCCTATATTTACTCTCGGAATTGTCATTTCGATTTTACTGTATCCATCAAGTCTTGCTACTTCTTCTGCAATATCTGCAATATTAGTAAGGTCTTTTCTCCAAAGTGGAGTTTGTAATTCTTCTCCGATGAGCTCAATTCATACTCGTTCTAAGATTGTAAGAATTTCTTCTTTTGAATATTTTTTTCCAAGAAGCTTTGAAATAAAATCAGGATAGAAGGGAATTGTTTTTTGTACTTCTTTTACAGGATATACATCATTAAATGTTTGAAGCTCAAGATTTGGAATATGCTTTTCTAATTCTTGAATAATAAGAGATGGTCCAATATCTCTGAGATCAACTACTAAATCTTTTTCAAATACGTTGAGTGCATCTGTTCTCAGACCAAGTCTTTTTCAAGTTTGTCTAAGAATTGCTTGGTCAAACCAAGCAGATTCAATTATTATGTTCCTAGTAGTATCAGACACTGCAGATGATTTTCAACCTATAACTCATCCAAGTGCAAGCACTTTTTCACTATCAGCAATGACGATATCAGAGTCTGAGAGTGTATATTTTTTGCCATTAAGAGCTTCAAATGCCTCTTCATTTTTTGCAAATCTGATATGCATATCTCATACGAGAGTATCTGCATCAAAACAGTGGGTTGGTTGTCCATAGAGATAAAGAGAGTAGTTGGTAATATCAACAAGTATTCATTTTGACTCAATATCATGAGACCTGAGTACTTCTTTTACATAATCAGGACTTGGTATATTTGTAACTCAAGAAACCTTGAGACCCATATATCTCTTAACTGCTTGTGGGATATCATTTTTTATTACCAGTTCTTCTAAGTGAGAAAAAGATTTTTTTGCATGTTCATAATCGAGTTTTTTTCCAGCAATTGCAGATATTTCTCTCGCAATACCAATATGGGAAAATAAGTCTGGTCTATGATTGATAGCTTTATTATCAATTTCTAAAATAACATCATCTTTTCAGAGTACTTCATCAAGTGGAGTTCAAGCCTTTGCTTTGAAAGATGTAATGTCTAATATTTCAGTTTCACTTTGAGATGGAAATTCATCCTTGAGTCAGATTTCTTCTGCTGCACAAATCATCCCTGAACTTTCTATTCATCGAATCGCAGTTTTTTTCATGATAACTGGCTCTCCTTGTCCATGCCAGAGAACACTGGCTCCTATTTTCGCAACAGCAACTCCTTGCCCTACTTCAAGATTTGATCCACCACAGACAATTTGCGAATCTTCATCTTCCCCAATATCAACCATACATACCCTCAGACTATCAGCGTTTTCATGTGGCATTACCTGAGTAATAACTCCATAGACAATATTATTAAAATTTTCTTTCTGTGAATGAAGCTCCTCAACTTCTGCAGTATGCATAATAAGATCTTGTGCTACTGCTTCAGGAGATTTAATATCTGGAATATATTTTTTAAGGACTTTGTATGATACTTTCACGTCATTTTCTTAGAAACTAAATATAGTTTAAAGATAAACAGAAAGCGTAAAAAGGCAAGGAGAGTAGATAAAAAAACTCTCAAGATACGAGAGTTGTCAGTTTGTAATGGATTATCTAAGTACGAGTACTTTTTTTGCGCCCTGTGTGATATCTTTTCCCTTTGGTACAAAATCATGCATGGCTTCGATGATAGTATCGTATGAATAGGTAAAGTTTTCGCCACGTGAAGTTCAGACATCATTGGTTAGGAAGAATTCTTCGTTATATCAAACGATTACAAGCATGTGAAATCTTGGGCCACCGTCTGTGAAGAAACTGTTTCCAAGTTCTTTTCCAGCAAAAGGAGCTACAATTGGGTGACCTTGAGCGAGTTCTCCTTTGAGCTGCGCAATTGTTGGATTTTCTATAATTTCGTAATCTGTATAATTATAATACTCTTCTAATATATGAGCCGTTTCTTCGATATTTGTATCAACTCTTCATGCTCAATATATTTTTTCTCACAAGGCGGTAAGTTCAATAATATCTTCTTTAAATTTTGTTTTAGTAAGGTTATCACCCATAACAAAATGATATGCTTGAGCTATACTGGCTTCTTCACAAGCTTCTTTCCATGGAAGTGACCAATTCGCGTCTGGTGCTTGAGCATAAAAAGTAACTTCTAAGTTTACTTCTTGTGGTATTTCTCATTTTAAATTTTCAAGATTACCTTCAGCTTGTTTTTTATCTACAGTTGTTTCAACTGTAGGCATAGAATCTAAAAATTCCTCGTTCACTGCTATTTCTTCAGTATTTTTTGACTCGGTATCTTCTATTTGACCATTTTCCTCACGATTTGCAAAATATTCATCAATGCTTATATCTTCTGAAATACCCATTTGTTGTTTTATAGAATCAGTATCACTGGATCCTACCACGTTGTCACTTATAGTTGCGTACGCCAGAGCTCCAGCAACAGTTATAGTTCCTATGACAGTTGCTACGACGCTAGTATACATTTTATCTTTTTCATTCATATAATTTAGTATAATCTATTTCTAGATAATAAGAAATATTTTATATTTAACATGTATGAGATACGTATAAAAACTCTCATAGAACTTCTATGAGAGTTTTTATACGTATCTCGCTTTATAAGCTATTTTTGATGACTTCTTCGATTTCTTTTGCAAGTTCTGGATTTTCAGTGAGAAAGGTTTTAGCGTTTTCTCTTCCTTGTCCTAGTCTTGTATCACCGTAGCTATAAAATGCACCAGCTTTTTTGATAACTTCAAGTTGTGCTCATATATCCACAATTTCTCAAACTTTAGAAATACCTTGGTTATACATTACATCAAATTCAGCTTCTCTGAATGGTGGAGCAATTTTATTTTTGATAACTTTTACACGAGTTTTATTTCCGTTTATCTCTTTATCCATTCCTGCTCCTGACTCAATTTTTTCTTTTCTTCTAATATCAAGTCGTTGAGATGCATAGAACTTTAGAGCATTTCCTCATGTAGTGGTTTCTGGACTTCCAAACATCACTCCTATTTTCATTCTAATTTGGTTAATGAAAATAACAGTACACCCAGTTTTACTAATAGAACCAGTAATTTTTCTGAGTGCTTGACTCATAAGTCTTGCTTGTAGTCCCATATGAGAATCTCCCATATCACCCTCGATTTCTGCTTTTGGGGTGAGCGCAGCAACTGAATCCACAATTATGAGATCAACGGCTCATGAATTTACGAGTTTTTCAGTAATTTCAAGTGCTTGTTCACCATAATCTGGTTGAGAAATGATGAGTTCTCTCGTATTTACTCCAACACTTTCAGCATAACGTGGGTCAAGTGCATGTTCTGCATCTATGAAGGCTGCAGTTCCACCTGCCTTTTGTACTTCCGCTATAGCATGAAGAGTAAGAGTAGTTTTCCCAGATGATTCAGGTCCGTAAATTTCTACAATACGACCTTTTGCATATCATCCTCCAAGAGCTAAATCTAGACTGAGTGATCATGATGATGTAGTAGGAATTCATTTTCATATGTCATCATCCCCGAGTTTCATGATAGAACCTTTTCCATATTGTTTTTCAATCATCGCTAATGCATTTGCAAGAGCTTCTTTTTTATCCATAAGAACGTATATTTATCTAATAAAGTGTTATATCTCAAAACTTATGTGTATGTAATTGGATATATTCCGAGTATATAAAGAGAATATATTTTTGCAAATTTATTTTTAGTTTTTTAAAACTTTTTACGAAAATAGTTTTCTTTCAGTCATTTCTCGGTTCATATAACTATATTACTATTTTTACATTGACTGCATATAAAGGTATATCATTGTGGATTTTTCCTTTCTGTTTCAACGATAAGATGACAATCTTTACAATAAAATGCTACTTCTCCACGATCTGTATCAAAATATTCTCTTTTCTCTCAAAACTCTTCTATATTTACTAAATCTCAAAAATTTCACATAATATTGTATTTTAAAATAAACTTAGTACCTCATCTTTATTATTCTGTAAGACTATAACTTTTTTATCAATGAGTTCAAGCAGAGCTCTAAGAGTTGCATCAACATCCGTCATTGCATCATGTGCTCAGATAAAATATTCTCAAAATAATTTTTTATAGAGTTCTCCAAGCTTTGGGTATTTGAATCTAGCTCCATTTCCTTGAAGTTGGCAAAAATCAACAGTCGACTTCATCGTACAAATTACCTGTTCTGGCTGATATTGATGTTGCTTTTGATATCTCCTGAGTTCTAAGTTCAACATATCCTCGTCATATTCAATATTGTGTCAGATTATTACGTCTGCTTGAGCAAGAAATGATGTTATTTCATCTATCACTTCAATCATTTTTGGTGCATTTTGTACATCTATATCATAAATATGATGTACTTGAGAGGCTCCATAGGGAATAGATATGCCTGGATTAATGAGTATATCTTTTCTGGAAATTTCAGTAAAAACTCAATTTTCAAGTTCTCATAGAATTCCTGCAAATTGAATAATATATGGTTGTGCATCCAGAGATGGATTTTTTTTATTTATAAAACCTGTAGTCTCTGTATCAAATACTAAAATTTTCATGATTTTTACTATTAATGTGTATCACCTAAAGTGTATTCAAAGAGAAAAAAATCACAATAAAAAAAATCTCCATATTGGAAATTTTTTTAGTTTTGAATTATGCTTTGGCAGCGTAGAAATTTCGTCCTACTCGTTCAATAGCTTTTTTATTTTGAAGATTCATATAAATAGTAGTTTTCTTTACATTTCGTACTTTGAGTACTTTTTTGATAATTTCTTCTGTATTCATTGGGCCACCATTTTTTGAAAGGATATCTAGAATCACATCAAGCACTGTTCCTGGTTTGAAACCCCACTCTTTGAGAGCATAGATTCCTCTTCAAATTAAGATAAATTCTTCGTTTCGAATCAATTCATTATGAATGGTATTTATTTTTACTGCTTCACCAAGATACTCTGAAATCTTATTAGAAATATCGATAAAGTGCATTGGGACTTTTTCTTTTTTCATGACGTAGATTGCTTTATCTTTGAGTGTTTTTGGATTTAAGATTTTCCATCTTGTCAGTCCAATAAGTATTTCTTCACCTTTTACGATATCATCAAACACATCAAGAATACTGTCTATAAATTCATTTTTTAATTCTCCATTTTCTTCTCTCAGTGTTTCTTGAATTTCAGAGTAGAGATCATCTCGCTCCATAACGTCTTTTTTTCTTTTCAGAATTTTAACAGCTTCTCTATGAACTGCATCAATCGTTTTTTTTGTTACTGAGGGAACAGTAAAGTAAGTTTGTGTTCAGAGTCTAGGTTTTGATTTCACAATTTCAAAGTCAGATTGGACAATCACTTCAAGTATGTGAGCATTGATATCTTTTGAAAGATTCATTTCTTTAATAAGTGCTCCTATGATTTTTTCTCTTGTCAGTAGACCTCCATGGTGAGAAATGAGTTCTCGAGCCATTTCTTGTATTTCAGCAAGCTCTGTCGCTTTGATAATTCTTCCTACCTTTTTAATTCAAGCATCTTCAATTTGTCGAACTCTTTCTCGTGTAATAGATGGTTTGAAGGAATTTCAAATATTTTGAAGCGTTTCTTTTTCCCCATTGAGTCCAATTCTTCTTTCTATAACCATTCTTTCTTTCTCAGAGAGGGAACGTAGTACATCTAAAAATGATTTTTCGATGGTATTACTTGTAAGAGTTGCTTGCATTGAATTAATTTAGGTAACTAATGACATAAAATATAATTGTTGTGAGACAAAAGTCAAAGTTTTTTCTAAAACTCTTTCTTTCTGTTCTGTCCCTTAAAAAGGCAATTTCATATTATCTTTACTACTTTCTGTACTTCTTAAATTTTCGCTATTTTTTAACTCACTCATAAAGCTTCATTTTATATTTTTTCTGTATTCATTTTTGAGCATAAGTGAACCCATAAGAACTACAATCGCTCATGTTATACAAAGAATTACTCATTTTCAATACATTACATCACTTGAAAAGGTTTGAAGTCCACGCATATAAAAAAGACTTTGTATACATAATATAATTATTATAATTGAACCATAGAATCATGCAGCAAAATCATAAATATGTATAAGAGAAAAAGAATGAAATTTTTCTTTTTTTCTTATTGAAAAGATAGAAAAAGCTATAAATGTCAGTAATATAAAAAGAAAGAATCATGTATATCCGACGAGAGCCCCAAAGCTTGAAACAGACTTAATTTGAGTACTCCCAGAACTCACAATACTTACGTTTGAATAAATCCATGTTAAAAATAGGGATATATAACATAGAATAAGACCTAGTATAGATATCTTTCATCCGTTTGTTATATGTGCAGTTTTAAACTTTAGTTGTTCTTGAAAATTTGAAAAATGCTTCTGAATAATCCGAATTATTTTTTTGTTATTTGATGGCATAAAGGGAATAAAAAAATAAATATAAGTTCATTTATGAGTAAAAGAGGTATTTCTCATTTACTCGTGTCTTGTTTTTATTATAATAGCATTACTATTTTCTATCATATACTGGAGTGATAAAAGCTCAAGAAAAAAAAGACATCAATAATATCTTTTTTGACCTTCTATGTTTTGGAGTAAGTTTTGGAGTAAATATTTTTAAGTCTGTTATGATATTTCTTGGTTCTAAGAACATAAAAAGACATTCATATTTTTTTAAGCTATTAGACTATATCATAGTTTACTGGCCAAAGTATTTTAAAAAAAATAAAAATATGTATGTTATTAGTACTTATTTTTGAGATATGATTCAATATATTTTTTTGAACAAAAACAAAGCATGAAAAAAATAAATGCAGCATTTAGTCTCATTGAAATTTTGATTGGAATTCTTATAGTTTCTTTTGTAATTCTTGCTTGATTTGAGGCACTTTCAGCTATAGGAGTTTGAAAAATAAAACTCATTGAAAAAAGTACTATTGAAAAAGAAGCTTTTTTTGCAGGAGAGAAATTTTTTGAAATGATTAAAACTTGAGGAACCGTAGATTATGAAGAATATTGGAATAGATATAGTTCCAATACGGTATATAGTTCTGGTCATTTTTTAAACAAGAGTGGATTTTGAAATTTTGGAAGAAGTGGAAATCCAGGCACCTCTGTCTACTGACAAAAATTTTATTATTGTATTAGTGGAAACTGATTAGCAAATGTTTTGAGTGGAAGTTGATGTCTCTCAAATGCTGTTTGACGAAAAAATAGCAATAACCTTTCTATGGCAAATACCTTTCAAAGATTTGGACAATATGAACAACAATTTATTGATTACAATTCTGATTACGATAATAATAGCCCACTTTGAGATGAAGATTCAGATGGAAACATTGTATGAGATGCGGATGACTTATTTATGTGATTATGACCACAAGCATTTCCAAATAGTACAGATGTATGAGAACTCTATCTTATAAATTGAACTGGAACTGAAAGAACTTTTTTTAGATGGAATGTATGACTTGATCCTGATAGACCGAGCTGATCTGTGTGCACATGAACAAAAATTATGACCTGAACGGGGTGTCTGTGAACTATAGAGTTTTTGAAACTTCAAGGACGAGACTGGTGATTTGATCATATTTCGTGATGATCCCCAGATGCTGACGGTTCACAGAATGATTGAATTATAGATACTTGGATTATTGATCCTGAATTTGTGTCATGATGAACTACTATCATCGCTGATTCTAATATTACTTCATATTGGCAGCCTATTTTTCCAAATAGTATTCATGTTAAAAATGTAGAATTTTATACCTATCCTTACAAGAGTCTCAAATACTCATTTAGAGATGCAAGTGACGCTGTGAAAATGGCTCCATATGTACAAATTAAAATAACACTTCAGCCAAGTTGGCAACAAAAAAGAAAAATAAAGTGAAGCATACCAGAAGTAACCTTTTCTTCTACGATTGAACTTACTGAATTAAACTTTGATTAAATTATGAAAAAAAATACTTCAATTACTTGATTCTCTATCATTTTAGCTTTAGGACTTACTCTTTTCTTCTCTTTTACATGACTTTTTTTACTAGAGTATATGGTTCCATATGCAAGAAATGTTAAAAATATAGAGAATTCTTCTAATGCTTTTTATCAATCGTATGCATGAATTGAACAAGGGCTATATTCAAATTCTCTCAATACTACCGCAACGTACGGAAATCAATTCTCAGCAAATGGTGGAAGTACACTCGTAAATTATAACTTTTCAACAACAGCTTCAGGAACTACAATACCCGCTCTATGACAATGAGATAGTGAATACAACGTCAATAAAAATCGTCTTTCTCAGAATAATGGAATACAGCTTTTGATTTGAAACGGACGTTTAAGTCCAACATCTAATTCCTCTTTACGATTTAATGTAAGAATTCCAAACTTAGATAATAATGGAGCAACTACAGAAACTTTTCTTGCTCCTGCAGATGATGACATTATTCTTTGGCAGCTGTCTTCTGTGAATAATACAATTTCTACACAATCATGAGCACTACTAGATGAATCACAAATCCAATGAGGTGGCTGAATTACGAATTATCTCTTTATGACTAAAACTTGAACAGATTTAAATTCTGTAAATACAACTTTTAAAAATTTCTATGATGCTAACTGTACCTCTTGAAAAGAGTGTGTACTGAGTATTAGTGTGGTAAATGCTATGTTATGACCTAATAAGAGTATAATTCCATATTTAGAATATTCGATTGTAAGTTCAAAAGCTATTCCACTTCCAGAGGCAGTAATATCATCTACTTGAAAATCAAGAGGTTTTGGTAAATCACTTGAAGTACGGGTTCCTCAACTCTCAACAAACCGTGCCTTTGATTTTACTATTTTTCAATAATAATTCATGCAATCTTTTCTAATTACACCGAACGATGCCGACCAGAGACTGGATGGTTTTTTAAAGAAACTTTTTCCAAATGTGAGTCTCAGTTTCTTATTTAAAGCAATACGAACTGGAAAAATAAAAGTCATGACTCTAGAAAATAATAAAACAAAACAAAAACCGGAATATAAATTACAGCAATGAGAGTCTGTAAATATTTATATGTCTGATGCTGAAATATCTGAAATACAAAAAAAACAAAAAATTCAAATACCTGTATCAACATCTGAAAGACTCGATAAAAATGATATCGTTCATGAAGATGATCAACTTTTGATTATTAACAAAAATCCGGGAATGAATGTACATCCTGGTGATAATAAGACGACAGAAATTTCTCTCATTCAACAAGTAGAAGATTATTATGGATGAAGTCTGAGTAGTTTGACCTTTAAACCTTCACTCATTCATAGAATAGATAGAGATACATCTGGGATTATTCTTATTGCGAAACAAAAACCTACACTTACAAAATTAGCAGCTGACTTCAAGAAGAAAGATGCGCTGAAGAAAACATATTTTACTTTTGTTATTTGAAAACTCTCTCGGAAAGAAGGAACTATTAAAAAGAATCTTCATAGAATAGAAAATGCAAAAAATGAAAATAAAGTTCAAGTGAAAGATTCAGGTCTTGAAGCTATTACACACTATAAAGTCTTACAAGAATTTACTATAAAAATACCTACTGGAGAACAAATTATTTCTGCTGTAGAAGTGACTATTGAAACAGGTCGAATGCATCAAATTAGAGTCCATATGGCTCATATTTGAAATCCAATTCTTTGAGATAAAACGTATGGAGATAAAAGCCTCAATAGTTATTTTGAAAAACATTTTTGAGTTTCAAGACAAATGTTGCATGCTTGGAAAATAGAATTTTTTCATCCAGAACGAAATAAAAAAATGAAAATAGAAGCCAGACTCAAGAAAGATATGCAGAGCTTTTTAGATAGAATAAAAAACTAAGTTATGAAAATCCTAGCTTTTGAGACATCATGTGATGATACGAGTATAGCTTTATTTGAAGATGATAAACTCATTTCAATGCATACTAAATCTCAAATCAAAATACATAACTTGACCTGATGAGTGGTTCCAGAGGTGGCAAGTCGAGAACATGCGAATGTGATTTTTGATGTTCTAGCAGATGTTTTATCTGATGGAGAAGTAGAACTCTGAGATATTGATTATATTGCAGTAACGACTCATCCGTGACTCGTTCCATCGCTTCTTACTGGTATAACCGTTGCTTCAACACTTTCTCAAACACTTCAAATTCCTATTCTTCCGATAGACCATATCCAAGCACACATCTTCTCTAATTTTCTTGAACGAGAAGAATCTGAAATCAAATTTCCTTTATGTTGCCTAACTGTTTCTGGAGGACATAATGAAGTCTACTATATGCCAGATATGTGGACACGCGAGAAGCTATGACAAACACAGGATGATGCAGCTGGAGAAGCCTTTGATAAGGTAGCTAAAATGATGTGACTGTGATACCCCGGTGGACCAATTATATCAAAACTTGCTTCTGAATTTCATTGAGACTCTAAAAAGATGTTTCCAAGAGTCTATTTAGAAAAATCAGAGTTTTGATTTAGTTTCTCTGGTCTAAAGAGTGCAGTAAAAAGAGAAATAGACACTAGATGAGAACTTACTAATGAAGACAAGAAAGAGATATCATTTGAGTTTCAATCTGCAGTCAATGAAGTACTGTGTTACAAACTCATGGAAGCTGCAAAACAAAAATGAGTTTCTACTATTCTGCTTGCTGGATGAGTGAGTGCAAATGATGATTTAAATATGAGAATACAGCAAGAAGCTACAAAAATATGACTTGTCTTTTTTGCTCCAGCAAAAAAACTCTATTGTATGGATAATGCTGCAATGATTTGAATCCTTGCATACTACAAAATAAAATATGGTCAATTTGAAGAAAAAATTTGAACACTTGAAGTATGAAAATGGTAAATAAAAAAGAACGAATTGATTCGTTCTTTTTATTTAATCGAGCTTTTCTTTTACTTTCAGAGCATCTTTGATGAAGATATTTCCATTTTCACGCAATATATTATGAATAAGTTTATCTCAATAAGAGAGTCTATTGAAGAAATCTTCGGTAGAAATAATAGCAAACTTAATCTTTTTATCAAAGAAAATATTTTGTAAAAATTCTGAAAATCCCTCACGGTCAATTTCTCAAATCATAAAAATATCTAGAATCGCTTTTCCGTCTTCAATAAGTTTTTTTTCTATACTTTTATTGACTATAACGACTTCAAGTAGGTGTTGAGTTTTGAAATATTTTCTAATTTCATCCAGTGGATTATAACTTTTGAGAAATATGTTTTCAAATTCTCATATGAGATAAAAATTTGTATTTATAGTGAATATTTTTTTCCTTAAAAGTGTTTTTGATTTTAGAACTCCAAGTTCTTCAAGATTATCGAGCTCTCTTTTAACAGAATTTATTTGTTCCCCTAAGTCACGTGCGAGTCATCTCATATGAAATCCTTCGTTTCTTCCAGCATAAAATTCCAAAAAAAACTTCTCAAGAAGCTTTGCTCGACATTTTGAGCCGAATATTTTGGAAAGATCTATTTTCATTTAATTTTTGTTGTTCTAAAAAATTGTATGTTTGTAATATAGCAGAAATAGATTTATACGCAAGAAAAAGACCCTAGAATCCTTGTTTTCATAACATATTTTCTAAATCTTTGTACCAAATTTGACCAGGAAGAAAATGGTAATGAATATGTTCTAGGCTTCTTCCATGAATTGATTCTCTCATGAAAGTAAAATAATCCTGATTTTTATAGAACTCTGACATAAATATTTCTATATTTTTATAATCGAGAAATACTTCGTCTGGAATCTCTTTTGCGAGTAAAATATGTTTTTTTGGAACAGCCATTAGATGATGAGCAAGTCCAAGAATAGGATATTTATTTTGAAGTACTTTCCAATGAAGTGTTTCATACATGAGATTTTCTTTTTCACTACACAGTGGGCAATTTGATGCTCACATATCTGCTGGTTTGTTATTTTCCCAATATTCTCGACTTTGAAGATTCATAAAAACGAAGGGTTAGTTTGCGATAGTTATAATTTTGTTTATTATAAGACAAATACTTTTAACTCGCAAGAAAATTATGAAACTAAAAGAACATTTACAAGAACGAGGATATTTATACCAATATTCTAGCGATGAAATTTTTAAAAAATTAGAACAAGGAACAGAGAAGTTCTATGTTTGATTTGATCCAACAGCTGATTCACTTCATATGTGAAACTTTATCGGATTTATGACAGCTGTTCAATTAATGCTTCAATGAAACAAATACTATGCACTTGTGGGGGGAGCAACTGGTATGGTTTGAGATCCAGGTGGAAAAGAATCTGAGAGAACATTTTTAGATGAAGATACGCTTGCAAAAAACGTAGTAGCTATTTGAAATCAGTTTACTACTATCTTAACAAGACTCTCAGAAAATACTGGAAAAAGCCTCGATTTTGAAATTGTAAATAATCTTGATTTTTATGCTTGAGTTTCATATCTAGATTTTCTCAGAGAAGTTGGAAAATTTCATACAGTGAATCAAATGATGTCAAAAGACACCGTTAAAAAGAGAATCGAAGACCCAACGAAATCAATCTCATACACTGAGTTTTCCTACATGTTATTACAAGGATTTGATTACTATTATCTCCATAAAAATATGTGAGTGAATCTGCAAATGGGAGGTCAAGATCAATGGGGAAATCTGGTTACAGGAATTGAACTGATTCGCAAAAAAACTGAAGATGAAACTTTTGCTTTTACGTGGCCACTTATCACTGATGCGAGTGGAAAAAAGTTTGGTAAGTCAGAATGAAATGCACTTTTTTTAGATAGAAATAAAACGACTCCATATACTATATTTCAATATTTCATGAACACGGAAGACGCTGATGTCGAAAGATACTTGAAACTTCTTACGCTTTTAGATATAAGTGAAATTCAAAAAATCTTATCAGAGCATTCTAGCTCTCTGGAACTGAGAGTATGACAAAAAAGACTTGCTTATGAAGTTGTTAAAATAATTCATGGAGAATCTGACGCTCAACTTTCTGTAAATATTTCTGAGTTTTTGTTTTGAGAAGAGGATAAAATAAATCTCCTTACAGCACTGGATGCAGAAGAATTTGAGCTCTTTTATGCTGAAATTGGAGGAATTAAATATGAAAATCAAAATCTTTTTGAACTCTTTATTGAGTCTGGATTAGAAAAATCAGGAGGTAGTGCCAGACAGAGTATAAGTTCATGAGCACTCAGTCTCAATGAACAAAAAATTACAGATACAAATTATGATTTTTCAGGAGATTTTATAAATTGAAAATTCTTACTTATTAGAAAAGGGAAGAAAAATTATAGAATAATTATGAAGTAGTATAAAATAATATTTATTACTATCGTCAACTTGTTGTCCTTGCAAGAAAGCCTTTTTCTTTCGTAGCATTAAAATTAGATGGAAGTGTTGCTGCATGGTGATTTGCTTTAAACTTGGGAGATAGCTCAAGTGTTAGCTCACAGTTAAATTGTAATTAAGATTACTCATAAATTTCTATTTGAATTTCATCTGTAATAGAATTACTATTTATGAAATCTGCTTGAAGTTTTACTGTATAAAATCCAGCTTTTTTATAGGCGTGACTTGGATTTGCTTCGGTTGAAATATTTCCATCTCCAAAGTCCCAGAAATATTCTATTATTTGTCCTGCACTGTCGGCAGATGAAAAATCTATTCCTTGATTTATCGGAGCTTTTTTGAGGCTAGGAGATATTTTGACATCTTGTGGAGCAGGAAGGAGACTGAGTTTCTTTTCTATAGTAAATGATTTTCCACTTTCTCAGATGGCTGTGAGTTTAATAACATAATCGCCAGCTTTAGAGTATCTATGTCCAGGATTAATCGCATCTCTTTCTTCAGTAATTCCATCACCATAATCATATACAAATTTTATAATATTATCATTTTTTATATAACTTTTAGATGCATCAAATCTCACAGTCACTGGTGCATAATTACTTTCATTTTCAATATCAAGGACTAATATCGCATCCTTTTTTATAGCTTGTACATACACTAGCTCTTTGAGTTGTATGACATCATCAGCATTTCTTCTATGTTTAAAAGAATATGTTACGGCGAGTGTTTTGTTTCATTCTGTTGTAATATCAAAATTATAATTTTTTCCTACTGCTTCTACGTCACCATCATTTCATTCATCCCACTCTACACTATCTAGGGTATATGAAATATTACTTGGTCTGACATATCTTGCGTCAAATTTCAGGGTACTTGGAACTCAAAGCTCATCTATAAAATACTCATGGGTTCGTACTTCATATTTAAAATTATTTGGCTCTTGTCCTGTTAGATTATCTGTAATATTGAGGTATGAACTCAGTTCTATATTTTTTTGAAGCGTAAGGGTTGAATTGAGAGTCAAAATCTCTCATAATGAATCTGTGAGAGTTACCGATATTTCCTGTTCTCAGAATTTTTGAAATGTATGTTTTATACTTGGAGCGATTTCGGGATTATCTAAATTAGCCTTGAGAGCATAGGTTCTATCCCCAATTTTCCAGTCATATTTTTCAATAAATCAGTTTGAGTAGCTCGTTTTAGGATTTTCTATAGTAAAGTTGTACTCTAATTCATTTGTAAGAGAAGGCTCGTAGGCGATTTTTCCACTCATTTCTGAATTTGTTTCTGCTTGTACCACAAATACTTTTTCTATGATTCCTTCAGAAGCTCCATTTCTCAAAACTCCTAATCCAATATACATAGTTTCAAAAAATATTTTTCCAGGAATAAATCTATATCCTCCATCAATTCTTGTCCAATCAGCATATTCTGAGGTATTTTCTCACTTTGAGCTTTTGAAATACCATTCAACACTTCCGATATTTTCTAGACTGGATGCATCAAATGATACTTTTTTTCATCAATTATTTGTAACAGTTTCTGTGTAATCAATGACATGTGAAAGTGATAGTGCTGGTAGATTAGTAAGCGCTTGTGTTACTTCTTTGCCATTTCTGTCTGTTCCAGTTGCTTCGACTCGTATTTCGTAATTTCACTTTGTTTTAAAGGATTGAATAACAATTGGAGTAAATGTTTCCACTTGAGTCCCACCAAAATTCCAAAGATATTTTGTAATTGTTAATCCATTTCTTTGTTGTTCATTTTGAAAATTCGTAAGATCAAAATTGAGAGTTATAGGTCAGATGAGATTTTGAGTTTCTGTGAGAAGAGCTTGTGTCTCAGAAAAATCAGGACTCACAAGTAAGGCATTATCAAAAATCTTAAGATTTCAATATGCTTGTTCTTGCCAGTTTGGGAGCTGTTTTATTTTTGCATCAACATACATCCATGCCGTTGCTGTAGTAAAAGTAATACTCAGAAAAAATACTGAGAGGAGAGCGTAGAGTATTTTCTTTCTTTTAAATACTTTTTTAGTGAGAAAAAACTTAAAGAGACTCACTGATAATACAATTGTGAGAATTATAAGTAATATAGAAAATATTATATTAACAACTTGTGAAATAAAGGTGTTAATGTCATTGAGACTGATTCATAAACTTGCAAAAAACTGTACGTCATCTACTGTTTTAGCGTTTATGACTATAAAACTGATAAAACTTCAACCAAGAACGAGCATTACAAAAAATATTGCTGCAAAAAACCAAAGAATAGTAGATATTGGAACTTTCTTTTTTTCAGAAGCATTTATTTTATTGCTGAGTTTTGTTTTAAGCCAGATTCTTTCTCCATTTTTTCATGGAGCAGTTTTTGTTAAAATAAGGAAATTTTGTTTTCAAATAGAAATTTTTCATTTTCCTTCTTGTGCGTTCCCTGTATTTTCAACGACTAATCCTGCTGTTTGTTTCAGTTTTAGAAGTATATTTGTATATGTAGGATATTTTATATAACTAATGTTTCTATTTGTATTATTTTCTCTAAAAGTAACTTTTACTTTTGTCTCTTCTGGTTCTATAAGCACATAATCATATTCTTTTTCTTGAATTCTGCTTATGAGAGTTTCAAGAGACGTAATTGTATCATCGAGCTCCTTTCATTCTCACATGGAAGAAGTGGGAGTACTCAAATTACTTTCATTAGTCTGATCAATAGAAGCCACCTCTTCAGCTCATTCTTCCCAAGGAAGTGGATTGATTGATGGTTCATTTTCTGTTTTTTCCTCGTTTTTACTGATATTTTCTGAGTTTTCACCCTCTAAATTTTTGAGAATATCCAGAGAGTCTTCCGTATTTCCTTGTGATGTATTTTTTGAATCAGTCATAAAAAAAGTATGAGATTAAGTATTGGCTCTGTATAAAACAGAATCTACTACTAGAATATCATACTTTTTAATAAAAATACAGAAAACTCCTTGACTCTTTTATAAAACTTTTGGAAGTTAAATTCTTATTTTTTTCTTTTGTGTTTGTTGATTTGGATTTTGTGCAAAAATAGGATTCTGTTGTGTACTTTGAGTAGGTGAGGTATTTGAACTTTCATCTCACATTTTCATGTTTTCTATATCAGTTGAAGAAACTTGGAGTTTGCTATCATCTACTCTTGTAATTTGAACTTGAGTATTTGGAGTTATAGCAAATACAGACTTTACCATTCTAAACTCTATCTCATCTACAAGATCCTTAAATTTTTTATAAGCGCCTTCTTTATAGACCATAATAGGTTGTTTTTGAGCATATCACACAAATGCCACTTGCTCTCGAAGCTTACTCATTGCGTCAATATGATTCATCCAAAGTCTATCAATCGTTTGAAGCATGATTCGTTTGAGAAGATTATAAAAAGCTTCTTCACTTGGAGCTTCAGATTTAATAACTTCAAGTTCAGCCACAGCTCTGTCAGCTATATAATCAGCAAGTTGTACGTCTCACGTAATACTTGTAACATCTTGTATTTCTAGGAAATCATCAATGATGGGTCTTCCTAGAAATTCATGTACTTTTTTTACTATGTGATTTTTGTTTACATGATCTTGTTGTTTTGTTTCTTCTGCAAGAACCAGAGAATTTACTCTATTATATATCATTTCAGAGATATTTTTTTCTATTTCTATGTTTTCTTCACTTGCAGCCAGTACGGCATCTCTTCGTTTATATATAATTTCTCTATGTTTATTTATGACGTCATCGTATTCAAGAACGTGTTTTCGAGCATCAAAATTATGTCATTCAACTTGTTTTTGTACTCCGGTTACTTTTTTAGTGAGCATTCCACTTTGAGCGAGAGGTTCATTATCTGGAAGACTTGCAAACATAGTTGAATTAAATATTCCAAAGAGTTTATCTCCTCAAAATATTCTCATTATGTCATCATTTGGTGAGATAAGAAATTGAGTCATACCAGGATCTCCTTGTCTTCACGCTCGACCTCTGAGTTGGTTATCTATACGTCTTGTCTCATGTTTCTCCGTTCCCAGAATGATAAGTCCACCTAAATCAACGACTCATTCTCAGAGTTTGATATCGGTACCTCGACCTGCCATATTCGTTGCTATAGTGACTGCTCATTTTTGTCCTGCAGCTGCTACTGTTTCTGCTTCTGTTTCATGCTGTTTTGCATTGAGTACTTTATGGGGAACTCAAACTTTTTGAAGTTCTGCTGAAAGGTATTCTGACTTGTCTACAGAAACAGTTCAAACAAGAATAGGTTGTCCTGTAGCGTGAAGTTCTTGAATATATTTTACAACATATTCAAATTTTCACTTTTCATTTTTGAAAAGCAGATCTGCTTTATCATCACGTGCAATCGGTTTATTTGTAGGTACACTGAGGGTTTCAAGTCCATACACTTTATAAAATTCTTCTTCTTCTGTTTTAGCCGTTCAGGTCATACCTGCTAGTTTCCAATAAGTTCGGAAATAATTTTGAAAGGTAATACTTGCTAAAGTTTTAGACTCTTGTTGAATTTTAACTCCTTCTTTTGCTTCTAGTGCCTGGTGAAGTCAATCGCTATAACGTCTCCCTGGAAGTACTCTCCCCGTATGTTCATCTACAATCATTACTTCATCATCTCTGATAATATAATCTTTATCTCTCAGGTACACACTACTTGCTCGCAGCGCATTTTCGATATGATGAATATCATTATATCGATCTGAGACATAGATATTCTCAACTCCAAGCATTTGTTCTACTTTTTTGATTCCTTTTTCTGTGAGTGTAGAAGTTTTTTGTTTTTCATCAATTTTATAGTCTACTCATTTTTCTAACTTTTTTGCAAAGGCTGAAAAAGTCATATATTTTTGAGTTGGCTCATTATCTGGCTGTGAAATGATAAGAGGAGTCCTCGCTTCATCAATTAAAATAGAATCTACTTCATCTATAATTGCAAAAAATCTCTGACTCATAACTTTGTTGGCAATGTCACTGGCCATATTATCTCTCAAGTAATCAAATCACAGTTCATTATTTGTTGCGTAGATGATATTACTTTTATAGTTTTCTTTTTTTAGTTCTCGAGGCTGACTATGTGTGATTACTCAGACACTTAATCCTAGAGCATTATAGAGTATACCCATTTCCTCAGCATCTCTTGATGCGAGGTAGTCATTTACAGTAACAATATGTACGGTATTTCAAGTTAGTGCATTGAGATAGGCTGGAAAAGTTGCAACTAATGTTTTTCATTCTCATGTTCTCATTTCAGCAACGCTGCCATCATGAATCGAAAGTCCACCTATTATTTGAACATCATAGGGAACTATGTCCCAAGACATTTCTTTTCCACTTGAGCTTGTGTGGGTTTTTCAAGCAAGTAACTTACAGGCTGAAATCCACAAGGCTGCTGCTTCATGTTTTATACTCTCAAGCCCATCATGAATTGATTTGGAATCTTCTTTTTTAGTGAAATCAAGTCATTGAAAAGCTGCTTTCATTTCATTATTTCGAGTCTGTATATCCTCTAAAGTCATTGACTCATATTTTTTTTCGAGTTCGCGTATTTTTTGTACCTCTTTTGTATATTTTTTGATTTTTTTAGTGTCAATATCTCAAAAAATAGCTTTTATTATTTTTTCAATCATAGAGTTTCTTTATTCTTAGAAATTAGCGAGAGTATTATATGAAAAAATAATTAAATTCAACAGGAAAAACTTGCTTTGTTAGCCAATTTTTATACTATTTCGCTATATATATTTGTAATTTATTTATATGAAATACATAGTATTGTTTCTTATACTGACTGTCTCCATTACCTTATCGAGTTGTTTTGAGCAGAAAACTGAGATTTCACAAAGTGGAAGTATTGATCAAACTCAAGTTCAATCGGGGGCAACTTTTACAAATACATGAGAAACGGAGGAAGATTTCCTTCCAAGTGAAGAAGATATGAATGCTGACTCAGAGATAAATGGCGTAGAACAAAATACACAATGAAGTACATCTACATCAGAAACAAACTCCCAAACGCAAACAGAAATTAATGCATCATGAAGTACAAAATCTGATGAAGAGATTGTTCAAGAAGCTGAAGCGAATCTAGAAGAATTATTTCAAAATATGTTTCCTGATGAACAGTAATTTTGATAACATACGTCAACAAATAAATACATGAGGTGAGATATCACCTTTTTTATTTATTGCTCATAATTCTGAACTAATGAGCCATGAAATTCTGGCTTTTATAAAAGAATTGATTGTAGAAAATAATATGGATGAACAAAGTCTCTTCCATATTCCAGACACATGAGAATCGTTAAAAATAGAAGAAATGAAACGCTTAATGTCGGCTTGAGATGTACGTCCTCGATTTGCTTTTCAGATTTTTTTTATAGAAAATATCTCTCGAATGACCTTACAAACACAAAATGCTTGCTTAAAGTTTTTTGAAGAACCATGAATTTGAAATATAATATTCCTTTCAAATGCTTCAGAATCTTGAATCATAGAGACAATATTATCGAGAGTTCAAAAAAAAGAACTTAGGTATGCTGCATCAATCGAAGAAAATCCATTTTATCGCTCTCTTTTTACGTCTCATATACAAGGAAATTCTTTAGAGTGTATCACATATTTTTTTAGTGCAAAGCTTGAAAAAATAGAATACGCATCCGCACTTAAAACTTTGCTTCTTTTACTCATTGAACTGTGAGAGGACAATTCAATTATTTCACGACTTGAACATGATATTAATGGAGTTTTATATAATAATCTCCAGGGGAAATATATAATAGATAAATATATAGTACTTCTTACAAAATAAAATCAGAACATGATTGATTTATATCTCGTGAGACATTGAGAGTCTGAAGCCAATGCTTTATGAATTCTTGCATGACACACGGATGTTCCATTATCAGAAAAATGAAAAGCTCAGGCAGAAGCATTGACTCAGTTTTTACTAGATCAAAATTTAGAAATTGATGTCATATATTCAAGTCCTTTGGTTCGGGCATATGATACAATTTCTCCCTATGCTGCTTCTCAAAATTTAGAGCCAATAACAGATGAAAGACTGAAGGAAAAATATCTTTGAGTACATGAATATAGGCCAGTTTCAGAATTATTTACTGACGGATTTCACGCAGATCCTTATACGTATAATGAACCAAATTGATACGAGAGTTATGAGCAATGTGTGGTCAGAGTCAGATGATTTTTAGATGATAAAATTTTTAATCAAAAAGATTCAAAAATTCTTATTAGTTCTCATGCTGGTCTCACACGAGCTATTATTGCAGTTTTAAAAGACCTCACACACGAAATATCTTTTCTCAGAATTCAAAATGCCAGTTTTACCCATTATCGGATTGATGAAACGACTCTGAAAGCTGAGTGTATACAGTTTGCCTATGATATGTACTTACGGGAAGCAAATATGATATAACATTTCATTAACTATTATTTTTTTCAATAAATGTCAGCAACTCACTTTTAAAAATACTTTTATCAAATTTTTCTGCATGCTTTCGAATTGCAAATGCATCAAAAGTCATAGTCTCAAAAAGATCTATGGATTTTTGTAAGCTACTTGTTGTTTGGTCACTAAAAAATATTCCTGTTTTTCCATCAATAACTGTTTCAAGTGCTCCTCATTTTCAATAGGCTATAACTGGAGTTCAGGCTGCTTGCGCTGCTATAGGGACGAGTCCAAAATCTTCTTCGGGCGGAAATATAAACGCTTTTGCTTTAGAATGTAGAAGATTAATTTTTGCGTTATCTGTTTCATATATCCACTCAATATTAGGATTTGAGATTTGTGTGAGGTAGTGTGATAATTTGTTTTTTGTATTCGCAACAATTTTAAGAGGAAGCCCATTTGCATTAAATGTTTCGACTAAAAGATCAAATTTTTTATAGGGAATGACTCTTCCTGCATAAAAATAATAATCCTCTTTTTGAGTGGAAAATGGAATACTTTTGATATCAAGACAAGGATAGAGTACGGTACTTTCTCTTTTGTAGTATTTTTGAATTCTTGTAGCTGTATTTTTTGAATTTGCAAGAAAATAATCAGGTCTTTGAGCTGCACAAAAATCCCATTTTCTGAGTTTATGAATCATTTTTGGCATAATCCACTTTGCAAGAGGATTCAATACTCCAAATTCCATCATAGAGAGATACTCATGATAGTGACTCCAAAAATATCTGGTTGGAGTATGACAATAGCAAATTTGTAAACAATCAGGCTTTGTTATTACTCCTTTACTTTCAGCACTGGTACTAGAAATTACAACATCATACGCTGAGAGGTCAAAGCTCTCAAATGCAAGTGGTCTCAATGATAGGGCAAGCTTATGAGATTTGTTGAGAAATGGTATTTTTTGAATAAAACTTGTCTTAATAGTATGTCAGTCAAAAAGTGTATTCTCTTGTTGCCAAAATACACTGGTAAAAATATCAGCGTCAGGAAAAATTTCGAGAAGTTGAGTTAAAACTATTTCAGCTCATCCCCAATCCTTTATCCAATCACAAATTATTGCGATACGTTTATTTTCCAGACTTGTCATTATTTTATTGTAAAATATACTTGTACTATTTGCTACTCTTATTATAATCAATAGTATTATATTTAAAACTATTTAATTATGGGTGCTGAAATACCGGAGAGAACTATTAACAATGCAGGAGAAATATCAGCTCAATTATGATGATTTAAAGATATCCATTGACCTGCTAATATTACCGCAATAGATTGAGAACGAAATATTAGTTTTAAAATCCTTGAGGGTTCACTGGTTCGAGCTACAAAAGTACTTGATAGAGAAAGACAAGTAATGCTCGATGAGAAGGGGGAACCTATTTTTAGTCTCGAAGTTGATGAACTCATAAACGGTGTGAGAGAAAG
>JAGXIV010000008.1 GCA_024635485.1 bacterium
GTATAAGGATATTGAAGTTTTGCTGGTAGTATCTCAAGGTGATAAAGCAATTGGCAGAAAAAAAGAACTGCAACATACCGCAGTAAAAAAAATAGCTATAGAAAACTGAATACCTGTTCTCCAACCGGATAAAATTAAGAAAAATATTGAGTTTCAGGCTGAATTGAAACGTTTAGAGTTAGATTTTATTGTCGTCGTTGCCTATGGAAAAATAATTCCAAAGGAAATACTCGATATACCCAAATATGCTTGTATCAATATTCATGGAAGTATTCTTCCACTGTATAGATGAGCAAGTCCAATTCAGACTGCAATAAGGACAGGAGAAACAGAGACATGATTGACAATAATGTATATGTCAGAAGGTATGGATGAAGGAGATATACTTACTATAAAGAAAGTTCCTATAGACAATGTAGACACGAGTGAAGATATTTTTAAAAAGTTTGTCCAAATTGGACCTCATTTACTTATTGATACGCTCAGAAATCTAGAAAATTGAGATATCAGAGCTCAAGCTCAAAATGATACACTTGCTAGCTATTGCTCCAAGATAACACGAGAAGATGGACATATTTCTTTTCAGACTCATTCATCAAAAGAAATCTATAATACTTATAGAGCTTTTACTCCTTGGCCATGAGTTTTTACATTTTATAATAACAAAAGACTCGTACTGGAGAAGATTTCAATCTATGAACAATCTGAATGAGAATTCACTTGATCCTCATGAGAGTGTATAAAAATTGCAAAAAACCGATATGGCATAATCTGTCATGACTGAAAATTAATCGAATTACTAGTCGTAAAGTGTGAATGAAAGAAATCAATGGATATAGTGAGTTTTGTGAATGGAAATAATAAAATAATCTGATACGTATTTTCATAACTCTCCCTTGAAATCTTTTTAATTCTTACTACACTAAGAAAAAATATATTTTCAATTATCCATCTATGTTGAATATCGCTTTGAATACTTTAAAGGAAATAGTACGAAACAAATTTTTGTATCTCATTGTTTTTTTTGCTTGTGTGTTTATTATTTTCTCATTAGCCCTTGGGAAGCTTACCATTGGTGAAGGTGATAAAGTTATTGTGGACTTTGGTCTTTCTATGATAGAAGTTTTTGGACTCATAGGAGTCCTCTTTGTAGGAAGTCAGCTATTGTTTAAGGAAATTGAATGAAAAACAATATTTCTTATTCTTTCAAAACCTATAAAAAGACAAGATTTTATTTTATGAAAATTTTTTGGATTTTCAGCAAGTATATTTCTTATTGTTTTTTTTCAGTCTCTTTTATTTCTTTTCGTTTTATTATTCCAATCTATACCTATTAGTTGACTTATAGTCTGGTCACTTTTGTTTACTTTTTTTAAACTAGAAATTCTTCTTGCTATAGTATTCTTTTTTTCAACATTTATGAGTACTATGATGACAATTATGGTCAGTTTAATGGTATATCTTATTGCGCATAGTTTTTCTCTTATTTTGGATCTCTTTGTGAAAATGCAAGATATGTTTTTAGTAAATTGTATTCGTATATTTCAACTTATCTTTCCTCCTCTTGAAGCGTTGAATATAAAAGATGTCATCTGAACTTTTAGTGAATTTAGTACACGTTTTTTTCTGTATAATACAGTCTATAGTCTCTTGTATATTTGTATTATTTTGTTTTTTACTGTTCAGATTTTTTCTCGTAAAACATTTGAGAATTAGAAACTATGAAAAAACAAGAATATTTTGATATGGGTATTGCCCAAGGACTTTCTTTGTCCCAAATTGAGTCAGTTCTTTGTAATATATTACAAGTATCTCAGACAAAATTATTTACACTTTCAGAAGTATCAAGCAAATATATTTACGAGATTCAAAAGGTGTTTTTTGATATATCTCATGGAGTATCTACTGAATATGCTATAAACAAAGCTGATTTTTATGGAAGAGAGTTTTTTGTAGACAATCGAGTACTTATTCCTCGTAATGACACTGAAATTCTTGTGAAACAAGCTCTTATAAAGCTGAACACTACTCTAGACATTTCTAATACTGTCTATATTGATGTCTGAACAGGAAGTTGATGTATTGTAATCAGTATCATAAATGAAATGTTTCCATTAAAGTTTTCTTGTGTCTATGCTTTTGATGTTTCTTCAGAAGCTCTTGAAGTTGCTGAGAAAAATAAATCTTCATTAGCGCTTACAGATCTAACTTTGAAAAAAAGTTCACTTTTAGAATCCGCGTTTCATGATACAAATGTATCAAATAAACATTTATTTTTAACCGCAAATCTCCCCTATATAAAAAGTGGAGATTTTGAACACATGGATGCTTCAGTGGTACTAAATGAACCTGATTGAGCTTTTTACTGATGATAAAAAACATGATTTGAACTTTATGAAAATCTTATTAAACAATGTTTTCAAATCAAAAAAGTGAGAGAACTTCTTTCGGTGCATCTCATAATTGAAATATGATTTGATCAATTTGAGTATTCAAAGAAATTTTTAACAGATATGTGACTTTCATTTGAATATTTTCAGGATAATGCTAGTATAGAGCGAGTTATTTATATCAGTGGATTTTAAGAACCATGAGTATAGAAGATTTTCAAGCTCAGGAATCTGCAGAAACTGGAGGACAGTCAGCAGAAGTATCTGAAAAATATAAGCAGGAAGCAAAAAAAGCTGCTGCTTGAATTCAACGAACCCAAAAAGATGAGTGAAAAGCAAAAAAATATGATTTCTTGCTCGCGAAATTTTTAGTAGAAATGATACTCAAAAAGAAATATGATTCTTTACTCGATGAGCTTTTTGCATGCTTGGACGCTGGATATGGAACTAATTTTTTACTTGGAGTGCTCTCACTTATCTATCTTCCTATTAGTGATGAAATAAGAAGAGCGTGAGACAAAGAAAAAATAAATTTTTCTCTTTCCAAAAAGAAAGAAAATCATTCTTTTGATTCAGATAATCTCCCTCCAGAAATTCGAGCAAGAGTAAACGAATGGATTTCAGATATGGAGTTAGTCGTTCGTTTTGAAGTTTCATCTATCATTACACAACGGACACTTTGACTCATACTCTATGATGAAAAGGTACGAACTTTTACTTCAAGTGTCTTTTCATTTTTCTTTTCTGAAGTTTGAATAGATATTAGTGAATCAAAATCACGGAGTTATAGTGATTTTATTTTAGGGCAGCTTGAAAAAAGTCTCAAATTACATATGCCAGAACTAGAGAAGAAATGGAGCCAAGAAGGTCTAGAAATATAGATTTGACTTAGGGGCTCTTTTATATACAATCTTCGGGCAAAAAATCCTTGTTACATACTTGCTTATACAACATTATGTATAGAAGCAATACTGAATGATTTTTTAATAATAGTTTTAATTATTTATATACATTATATGGCTCAAACTCCTTTAAAAAAGGTTAGAAATATTGGTATCATTGCCCATATTGATGCTGGTAAAACTACTACCACTGAACGTATACTTTTCTATACTGGTAAAATTCATAAAATTGGTGAAACTCATGATGGAGCTGGAACTATGGACTGGATGGAACAAGAAAAAGAAAGAGGTATTACGATTACTTCTGCTGCTACAACTGCCTTCTGGAAAGGATTCCAAATAAATATTATTGATACTCCAGGTCACGTTGATTTTACTATTGAGGTTGAAAGATCTCTTCGAGTACTTGATGGTGGTGTTGCTGTTTTCGATGCATCTCAATGAGTAGAACCTCAATCAGAAACAGTTTGGAAACAAGCTGATAAATATCACGTACCAAGAATCGCATTTGTAAATAAAATGGATAAAATGGGAGGTGATTTTGATATGTCAGTTGAATCAATCAAAAAAAGACTTGCTGGAAATAAAGTCGTTGCTATTCAATATCCTATTGGAGCAGCAGAAACTTTTGAAGGTATTATTGATATTATTGAAATGAAAGCATACCATTTTGATGGAGGTTCATGAGAAAATATCACGGAAGGAGAAGTACCTGCGGAATATAAAGATAAAGTTGAAGCACTTCGTCTTGAACTTATTGAAAAAGTAGCTGAACAAGATGAAACACTTATGGATAAGTATTTTTCAGAAGGTGATCTTACTATTGAAGAAATCAAAAGAGGACTTCGAAAAGGAGTTTGTAATAATGATTTATACGCTGTAACTTGTGGTTCTGCGCTTCAAAATATTGGGGTACAAATGGTTATTGATGCTGCTGTTGAGTATCTTCCAGGTCCACTTGATGTAAATGACGGAATCCTTGTTGTTTCTGATATTGATGATATTGAAAAAACAGAGGAAATTAAAGTTGATTCTGCTTCTCCACTTGCTGCACTTGCATTTAAGGTTGCAACTGATCCATTCGTTGGTCGTTTAACCTATGTTCGAGTATATGCAGGTATATTAAAATCAGGTTCATATGTATATAATGCTACTTCAGGTGAAAAAGAAAGAGTTGGAAGACTCGTTCAAATGCATTCTAATTCACGAGAAGAAGTACCTGAAATCCAAGCTGGTCATATTGGTGCTGTTATCTGACTTAAAGCAACTAAAACTGGTGATACACTCTGTGACATGAATAAAAAATTCCTCGTTGAATCTATGGAATTCCCAGAGCCAGTAATATCTATTTCAGTAGAACCAAAAACAAAAGCTGACCAAGAAAAGATGGGTATGGCGCTTTCAAAACTTGCAGAAGAAGATCCTTCTTTCCGAGTACGAACTGATGAAGAAACTGGTCAAACAATTATTTCAGGTATGGGAGAACTTCATCTTGATATTATTGTTGATAGAATGAAGAGAGAATTTAAGGTTGAAGCAAATGTTGGAGCTCCTCAAGTTGCGTATAGAGAAACAATAAAAGGAATTGCTAAAGATGTAGAACATAAATACTCTAAGCAAACAGGTGGTCGAGGTCAATATGGTCACGTTGTGATTACATTTGAACCGTATCTGAAAGCAGAAGAAGATGATGAAGGAGGAGTTAAGAAAGTAAATAAATTCGTAAATAAGATTGTAGGTGGTACTATTCCAAAAGAATATATACCTGGTGTTGAAAAAGGTTTGAAAGAAGCGTATGCTCGAGGTTATTTGGCTTGATATCCAATCGTTGATGTTAAGGCTACTCTCACATTTGGTTCATTCCATGATGTTGATTCATCTGAACTCTCATTTAAAATAGCTGCTTCTAAAGCATTTAGAGATGCTTGTAAAAAAGCTCAAGCTGCACTTCTAGAACCAGTTATGAAAGTCGAAGTAAATACTCCTGAAGAATATATGGGAGATGTAATTGGACAAATTAATTCAAAGAGAGGACGAATTGAAGATATGGGAAATCAAGGTATGGCAAAAATCATTACTTGTTATGTTCCACTTTCTGAAATGTTCGGATATTCTACTGAGCTACGTTCAGCTTCTCAAGGGAGAGCAACGTACGCTATGGAATTTGATCATTATGAAGAAGTTCCAACGGCTATCGCACTCAAAGTACGAGAAGACCGAGGATTCAAACTTCCTGATGAAGACTAAACATATATTATAAAAACCCTTCGGATTTCCGAAGGGTTTTTATATACAAAAATTTCTTTTTCAGTGAAAAATTCTTACAATGATTTGTGTATTGTACATTCAATTACATTACAGTTATCAAAAAAATTATAAATTTGGCTTCTAAAGGCTAAACTCATTCAATATTTTATTTCATAAGTGAGAACTTCTTGCTCACAAATTAAAAAAAAGTACATAAAAATATAGAAAATATAGAAGAAATAGAGCATAAAGTTGAAGAATTTTTGTACTTTTAATGAAAAAATGAAATAATCTGAATTTTTTTTGAGTACATTTTACTCATAATACAAAAACATATGGATATTTGAACTATTATACTTTGAGTTATTTTCGGAATGGCTCTCAGTGTTGTTTTGTTTTTCGTTTGGGAGAATAGAAAGACAAATAAAGCAGAATCTAAGTCAGAAAAGATTGTATCTAAGGCTGAAAATAAAAGAGAAAGAATGATTGAAGAAGCTCGATCTGAAGCAAATTCTATTGTTCAAAAAGCAAAAGAGGAAGCGAATGAAAGTACTAAAAAATCAATTCAAACAGAGGATAGAATTGCAAAAACTGAGGCAAGAGTTATAGAAAGAGAAGAAAAAATAGAACAAAGATTAGAACAAATTGGAAAAAAACAAGATGAAATTCTTGCACAGGAAGAAAAATTGAAAAACTTAAGAGAAAATTTACTTCACAAAGAAGGGGAACTTGATGGGAAACTAAGCGAAATATCGAAACTTACACAAGAAGAGGCTAGGACATTATTTCTTCAACAAATTTGAGATAAATACGAAGATGATGCTAAAGGTCTTATTGAAAAACATAAAAGAAAAATTGAATTAGAAAAAACTGAGATGGCTCGAGAAATAATTCTTAAATCCATTCAGCAATACGCTGGAAATGTAACGAGTGAAGTTACTACAACAGTAATACAAATTCCAAGTGATGATATTAAAGGGAAACTTATTTGAAAGGAGTGACGTAATATTACTACTTTTGAAAAAAATGCGGGGGTTTCACTTATTATTGATGATACTCCAGATACAGTATTTATTTCAGCCTTTGATTTATATAGAAGATATATTGCAAAGAAATCACTGGAAAAACTTATAGAAGATGGACGTATTCAACCAGCAAGAATAGAGGAAGTTATAAAAGCTACCGAAGACGAAGGGGAAAACCTTCTGAAAGAACTTTGAATTAAAGTTTTAGAAGAACTGAATATACGAAATATTCCTGATGAGATTATTCCTATTATTGGAAAACTACGTTTTAGAACGAGTTATGGTCAAAACATGTTGAAGCATTCTAAGGAAGTAGCAATCATCGCAGATGCAATTGGACGTGAGCTTTGAGTAGATCAAAAACTTCTTCGAATGTGAGGTCTGCTTCATGATTTAGGGAAAGCTCTTGATCATGATATTGAGGGAACACATCCTGAAATTTGAGCCAAAATTGGTAGAAAATATGGACTTCCACTAGAAGTTATAGATATGATAGAAAATCATCATGGAGAACAGTTCTCTATTTCTATTTATGCTGCAATCATACAGGTTGCTGATGCGATTAGTTCTGTGAGACCTGGAGCACGAAGAGAGGCTATTGAACAGTATCTTAAAAGAGTACAAGAAATGGAAGCACTGGTACAAAGCTTTCCAGGAGTAGATAAAGCCTATGCCCTATCTGCTGGTCGAGAAGTAAGGGTATTTGTAAATGCTGTGACAGTATCAGATATTCAGGCTCAAAAATTAGTCCAACAAATAGCTTCAAATATTGAAGAAAACCTTCAATATCCCGGTGAAGTAAAAGTATCTCTGATTCGAGAAACAAGATGTGTCGAATACGCAAAA
>JAGXIV010000009.1 GCA_024635485.1 bacterium
AAGATTGTTTCCATCTTTAATAACGCTGAGATATTCAGGTATTTCTTCTATCACTGGTTCATTAGCTTCTTTTTCAGATGCTTCAGGAATTACAGTTTCAGAGGATTGCATTTCTCATTCTACCACTCCTACGCTTTGAGGAGTAGGAGGAATTTCTGTTTGTGAATTTCAAGTACAAGAGCTGATAAATCATGTAATGAGTAGAATCGTGATTATTCGAAGAGAGTGTTTCATATTTTTTATTAAAAAAAGAATATTCAAACTTTAGAATATTAATTTCATTATCACTTTTTCTACATTAAAATCAAACTCAAAAAAAGACCTCTGGTGAGAGGTCTTGAGAAAAAGTGAGAATTATTTTTGTTCAGGAGTTGCTTCAGTTGTTGGAGCTACTACTGTTTCTTCTGTTGTTTCTTCTGGGTTTACTTCAGTCATATTTAAATTGTGAGAAAATAAAATTTCACGACAAATTCCTGCAGGATTCATTCGTGACTCAAGGGTACCGTGATAAAAATAAATAGCGAGCCTCACATTTATTCCTTCTAGACAAATCGAAAATAATAAAAGCTAAACTTTCAAAATCCACTTTCACGTATATACTCTGGCACATATAAATAAAACTAAATCTATGCATAATTTTCTCCTAACGACATCTCTCTGACTTGAAGCTCTTGTAAAACATGAAGTAAAAAAACAAGGCTGAGAAATTACTGAAGTACAAGATAAGGCAATCTATTTTCAGGGAGAAATTGAGCAAATAGCTCGTATGAATATTTGGTCTCGTTTTGGAAATATATTGTATTATGTTTTAGATACTGAATCAGAAGTTACAGACTTTGATAGCTATTTTGATATTGTTTTTGCGCAAGATTGGAAAAAATATATCCCAATAGGTTTTGCTGTTCACATGAAGGCAACATCACTTAAATCAGAACTCTGAGCTACCTCAACACTGCAAGCTCTCGGGAAAAAAGCGATTGCAAAAAAAATAGTAGGAGACGGAATACTCAGTGAAGATGATGGACTTTGAGTTATTGAAGTGAGAATACTTATGGAAAATAATACCCTGAGGATTTTACTCAATAGTTCTGGAGCTGGACTTCATAAACGTGGGTATAGAGAAATGACCTGAGACGCTCCGATGAAAGAAAATCTCGCTGCTGCATTAGTAGTTTTATCTGGATGGAAATATAAAGAAGCACTCTATGATATATTTTGTGGTTCAGGAACGATTGCTATAGAAGCAGCTATGATAGCCAGAAATATTGCTCCCTGAAGACGAAGGAAATTTGCCTTTGAAAACTGGTCTTGGCTTCCTGAAAATCTTCTGAAAATAGAAGTTGAAGTTGCAGCATCAAAAGAGTTTACAGGAATGTATAAAATCTACGCGACAGATATCAGAAAAGATATTCAACATATTGCATCAAGAAATGCTTGATTTGCTGGAGTTGGAGATACTATTACGTTTGGAAGTCAGGATTATAAAAGCTATTTGAGAAGAGAATTAGAAGGATGTCTTGTAACAAATCCACCTTATGGTCTTAGACTGGAGGATACAAATGTTGATCAAATTCATATGGATATTGCCAAACTCTTTGAACAAAATAAAAACCTGAGTTGAGGAGTTATCACGGCATTCCCAGAATTTGAGAAACTTTCTAAATTAAGATATAAGAAACGAAAACTCTACAATGGATGAGAAATGTGTTACTTTTACAAAAAAGAGCAGAATTAATTCTGCTCTTTTTTAGTATGTAGTATTTAGCTTTTTTGAAGTTCTGCTATACACTAAAATTGTTCGTTAAGTTTGAGTTTATTCTGGTAAAACATTCGTGAGCTTGATACTCAGAATCTTTGAGCAGCAATCCTATCTATTCACATTCCAAAGGCAAATCCAGAATACTTCATTGGATCTATCCCACATCCTTCAAAAACTGTTGGATGTACCATTCAAGCTCCAAGTAACTCAACCCATCCAGTTCCAGAACACATAGAACATTTTTTAGCATCTCGTATACCTGTTCCCGAACATATCTGACAACTGACATCTACTTCAGCACTTGGTTCAGTAAAGGGAAATATAGATGGTCTAAATCTGAGTTCTGTTTTTTCTCATAAGAGTTGTTTCATAACTGTATCAAGGGTCCATTTTAAATCTCAAAATGTAACTCACTCTCCTACAACGAGTCACTCTAGTTGATAGAAATTAGATGTATGTCGAGCATCTTCTTGTTCATAGCGAAATACTCTTCCTGGGACAATTATTTTTATAGGGAGTTCTTGACTGATCATAGTTCGAACTTGTACTGGAGAAGTATGTGTTCGAAGGAGATATTTTTCTCAAGATTTTTTATGTTTATTAATGGTGTCAGATATCCAAAATGTATCCCACACATCTCGAGCTGGATGATTGTCTGGAATATTGAGCATATCAAAATTATGTCTTTCATCTTCAATTTGAGGACCATCTTCTATTTTAAATCCAAGTGAGATAAATATATCTTCAAGAAGCTCTGTTGCATGTGATATAGGATGTTTATGTCAGAGCTTTTGAGAGGCAAATCCTATAGAAACATCGAGTGCTTCCTTTTCTTCTATATCTTTAAAATATGCATCCTCTAGAGACTGAGATTTTTGACTCAGAAGTTCAGAAAATTCATTTTTCAGTGCATTTGCTGCTACTCAAACAGTTTTCTTATCGTCAATAGAAAGGTCTTTTACTCACGCAAGAATAGCTTTGAGTTTTCACTGCTTTCCAAGATATTCAGATTCCAGTTCTTTAAGTTCTACACTATTTTCTACAGCTACTAGTGCGAGTTTGAAATCGCTTTCAAGTTGTTTCAATTTTTCGTTCATAGGGGACACGCTACTAAAATATTAAATTGAATTTGATAATACGAGAGTAAGGCAGAAATGCAAAGTTTTTCTTTCTGCTGTATACCTATTATATATAACTATCGTTTTTATATAAAAACAAGTAAAAAAACTTTTGACAACGCATTAGTATTTCATACAATACCGAAGCTTTACGAAATTCCCCTCAATAAAAAATGGGAACAACAGTGAATGTTAAATACTACTCTTTTGGTTTAAAATCACAAAGAATCAGTTTAACCTCTGGCTTTATTTTTATAAAAAATACGACTTATGGCAGGATTGCTAGCTCGAAAAATCGAGATGACACGAGTGATAAAGGATGATAAATTCATACCTGTTACACTTCTTAGCATACCATTAATGCAAGTAGTTGGATATAAAACGGCTGAAAAAGACGGATACTCTGCTATAGTTATTGGTATTGCTCGAAAAGAAAAAGCTGAACTTGGGACTGATAAAAAAGGTCTCAATGCAAAAAACTTTTCAGATATAAAAGAATTCCCAATTGAACAATCTGAGGAAGGTTCTAGAGAAGTTGGAAGTGAAATTGGTTTTGATGCACTTGAGTGAGTAGAAACAGTAACACTTACATCTATATCTAAAGGACATGGATTCTCAGGTGCGATGAAAAGACATAATTTTTCTGGAGGACCAGGAAGTCATGGTTCTAAATTTCATAGAGCTCTTGGTTCTATCTGAAATAGAAAGCCAGTTCGAACTCATAAAGGGAAAAAGATGCATGGACATTATGGGGTAGATACAAATACTCTCAGAGATGTAAAAATTGAAATTATAAACATACAAGCTGGTGTAATTGGAGTACGTGGACCAGTTCCAGGTGCAAGAAATTCACTTGTAAATATCTATCTTTAATACTAAGCAGATCAAGAAAACATGGAAACAAAAGTATACGATCAAACATGAAAAGAAACTGGATCAGCAAAACTTAATGAAAAAGTTTTCGGTCTAGAATTAAATGAAGGCTTAGTACATAGAGCTTTGGTATTACAACTCGCGAATGCGAGAATTGCAATAGCTCATACTAAGACACGAGGAGAACGAAGAGGGTCTACTCGAAAAATTTTCAGACAAAAAGGTACTGGTAATGCTCGAGCAGGGGCAAACAGATCTCCTATCAGAAAAGGTGGTTGAATCGTTTTCGGTCCAAGAAATAACCGAAACTTCACCCTTAATATGAATAAAAAAGAAAGACAAAGAGCTCTCTTCTGTCTTCTATCTGCAAAGGTGCAAAGTAATTCTCTTATAGTCGTAAAAGGTCTTGAGATGAAGGAAATCAAAACTCAAGCTATGGATTCTGTAATGAAAGCACTTCCATTAGGAAAAACAGCTCTTCTTGCTCTTGCTTCTAGAAATGAGAATATTGAAAAATCTTCTGCAAATCTCAAAACTGTTAAAACTATTCATGCTTCATACTTGAATATTGCAGACCTTCTTAAATATGAAACACTCATTCTTCCAGAAGATGCACTGAAACAATTAAATGAACTTGTTGCATAATTCCTTACTCTATTAATTTACTACTCTACTATGAGACTGTATACAATATTACAAAAACCAATCGTCACAGAAAAGACTTCAAATCAAAATCTTGGTGGTCAATCAAGATATGCATTTCAAGTTGCTCCTTCTGCTACGAAAATCGATGTAAAAAAAGCAATTAAAGAACTCTATGGTGTAGACGTTGCAAGTGTGAATATCTTGAATACTCGAGAAAAATTCAAATTTGGTAAAAAAAGAACGATGCAACTTAGAAAAAGAAGCTCAAAGAAAGCATATGTTACCTTAAAGAATGCTAAAGATGTAATTGATGTTACAATCCTCAAGTAATACTACAGAGAGAACAACTTATATTTAAACTTTATACCAATGGGACTTAAGAAATTTAAACCAACTACTCCAGGGAGAAGAGGAATGACAGGTATTGATTATTCTGACATTACGACAAATACTCCGAACAAGGCACTTACAACGAGTTTGAAAAGAAATGCCGGGAGAAATAATACTGGACGAATCACTATTCGACATAAAGGAAGTGGACATGCTAAAAGATACAGACTTGTAGACTTCTTTATGACTGATAAAAAATCTATTCCTGCAAAAGTAGAAAGTGTTGAATATGATCCATACAGAACAGGATTTATAGCTCTTGTATGTTACGCTGATGGTGAAAGAAGATATATTCTTGCTCACACTACTATTAAGGTTGGAGATTTAATTGTTACAAATGAAACTGCTGCATTAACTGATGGAAATAGAATGGAAATTGGAAATATTCCAACAGGAATCAAAATTTTCAATCTAGAACTCATCGTATGACAAGGAGCTTCATCAATTAGATCAGCAGGTTCATACGGAACTATCAATTCACAGGAATGAGAGTATACTCAAGTAAAGATGCCTTCAGGAGAAATTAGACTTGTTCATAAGAAATGTTTTGCTACCGTTGGTCAAGTATCAAATCCTGATCATAATCAAGTTGTTATTGGGAAGGCAGGACGAAGTAGATGGATGGGAAAAAGACCAACAGTTCGAGGGAAAGCTATGAATCCAGTTGATCATCCACATGGTGGTTGAGAAGGACGAGCACCTATCGGTATGAAGGCTCCTAAGACTCCATGGGGAGCTCCAGCTCTTGGGAAGAAAACTCGAAGTCGAAAGAAAACGACTGGTAGATGGATTCTCAAAACTCGAAAGGGAAAACTTATGATGTAATTACTTTTATTTAATCAAATCACTTTATGACAAGAAGTCTCAAAAAATGACCTTACGTATACGATAGACTCGTACAAAAGGTTGAAAAATTGAATGAATCAGGAAAAAAGACCGTGATAAAAACATGGGCTCGAAACTGTACGGTAATTCCAGAATTTGTAGGTCACACTTTCGGAGTACACAATGGACGAGCACATACTCCAGTATTCGTAACTGAAGATATGGTCGGACATAAACTTGGTGAATTCTCTCACACTCGAACATTTAGAGGACACGCTGGTAACAGAAAATAATTTATATTTAGCCCTACAATTTCATCATGAAAGCACTTGCACAAAATATCCGTATTTCACCTAAGAAGCTTGCTGTAGTAGCAGAGGTTATTCGAGGGATGAATGCAGAAGAAGCACTGAAATTCTTGAAGTTTGCACCAAAAAAAGGTGCAGATATTCTTTACAAGGTTGTTCATTCAGCGGTACATAACGCTCAACATAATGACAATCAAAACGTAGCTGATCTCTATCTCAATACTTTAGTAATTACTAAGGGTATTGTATATAAAAGATGAAGACCAGTTTCTCGTGGAAGAATGCATCCTATTTTGAAGAGAACTTCAAACATTAGACTTGAACTCCAAGTTAAGTAATCTCCCAAAACTTGTTTTGTTATACAATTACTTATGTACATTAGAGCTCATTACGAGAAATAATAGCAGAGAGTTACCCGGGATAGTATCCTAGACCTCTATAAAGATTTATAAACTATAATTTACACACTATGTGACATAAAGTCAGCCCTATAGCATTTAGACTTCCGTATATCGTTAACTGGAAATCTTCTTGGTATGGTGATACAAAAAACTATAAAGATGCTCTTGGTCAAGATATTAAGACTCGAGAAATGCTTATACGTGAACTCTCAGGAATTCCAATTGGTGATATTCTCATATCTCGAGATCAAGATAATGTTATAGTAGATATTTTTACAGCAAAAGCTTCTCTTATTTTAGGAAAGACAGGTGAAAACGTTGAGGCTATTAAAACAAAACTTCAAAACAAGATTGGTGGAAAATTTATCATCAATGTAAAAGAAATTAAGCAACCAGATGTAAATGCTAAAATAGTTGCATTTTCTATCGCAAACCAAATAGAAAAAAGAATGCCATATAAAAGAGCAATCAAACAAGCTATTCAAAAAGCAATGGAAAAAGGGGCACAAGGGATTAAGATCAAAGTAGGTGGAAGATTAAACGGAACTGAAATTGCTCGTAAAGAAACTTTCAAAGAGGGGAATATACCAACTCAAACTATCAGATCAAATATTGATTATTCAACAATGAGAGCTGAGACAGTATATGGTACCATTGGTCTCAAGGTTTGGATATATAAGGGAGACATTTACAAAAAGTCAAAAAAACTTGACTCATAAAAAATATTTATATACTAACTCAAGCTTACAATGTTGCAGCCAAGAAAAACAAAATATAGAAAACCTCACCGAGGACGACTCAAAGGGTCGGCAAGTAGAGGTGCTGAAGTAGCATTTGGGGAGTTTGCATTAAAAGCAACAACTCGAGGTTACATCACATCAAGACAAATAGAATCTGCTCGTAGAGCAATGGTGAGATATGTAAAAAGAGGTGGAAAAATCTGGATAAGAATTTTCCCTGATAAAGCATATACAGCTAAACCTCTTGAAGTTCCTATGGGATGAGGGAAATGATCTGTAGAAATGTATAGAGCTCCTGTAAAACCTGGTAGAATCTTGTTCGAAATGACAGGTGTTACTCCAGAAATTGCACGAGAAGCTTTTACGCTGGCTTCATATAAACTGCCAGTAAAGACAAAAATTATAATAGATTAATAATTCAACTGAGAAAATGAAAGAATTAAAAGATTTGAATCTCAAAACAAAAGATGCACTGAAAAAGCTCTCAGCTGAAAAGTTGATCGAAGAACTTCACTCAGCTCAAAAAAATCTTTATGTTATGAAGATGAAGAACGTTGTTGGAGAACAAAAACAAACTCATCTTATTAAACCATTAAGAAGATATGTTGCTTGTATGAAAACACTTCAAGGACAAGCATAAATGAATATTTTATAGATAAAAATTGGTACACCTATGAGAACTATTACCGGTACAGTTGTAAGTAATAAAATGGATAAAACTATTGTTGTATCTGTTGATACATTCAAAACACATCCTAAATATCACAAAAAGTATAAAGTTACTAAAAAGTTCTATGCTCACGATGAAGCAAATGCTTCTCAAATTGGAGACATAGTTACTATTCAAGAATCTCGACCTCTTTCTCGATTAAAGAGATGGAGTCTCGCACAAACAGCATAATTATTTTCAAAAACTAAAGTTACCCTATTATGATACAAGCAGAATCAAGACTCGTTGTGACAGATAATTCTGGAGCAAAAGAAGTTCTTTGTATAAAAGTACTCTGAGGTTCTCATAGAAGATATGCTTCTATTTGAGATATCATCGTATGTTCAGTTAAAAAAGCTGCACCAGATGGAACTATTAAAAAGAAAAAAGTAGTAAAAGCTGTTGTAGTAAGAACAGCAAAAGAAATTAAAAGACCAGATGGAAGTTATGTACGATTTGATGACAATGCATGTGTTATAATCGGAGATGACGGAAATCCAAGAGCAACTCGTATTTTCGGTCCAGTTGCACGAGAACTGAAAGCGAAAGGATATAACAAGATTGTATCACTCGCTCCAGAAGTATTATAATTATTTTTATTTAATTGGGATAGTATGAAAATTCGATCATGAGACAACGTTGTTGTTATGTCAGGAACACGAAAAAATAAAGGAAAAGTTGGGAAAGTACTGAAAGTATTCCCAGTAACTGGAAAAATCGTTGTAGAATGAGTAAATATAGCAACAAAGCATATTAAAAAACAAGGTACTTCAGCAGGACAAATCATCAAAATGGAAAAAGCCATAGATGCTTCAAATGTAATGCTTGAATGTCCAATCACAAAGAAACCTACAAGAATAGGATATGTGATGATTGACGATAAAGGAAATCAAAAGAAATTCAGATTTTCAAAAATAGCAGCAAAAACAAACAAGAAAGATCCAAAAGATTGTATTATTAAATAATAACTTCCTGTCAGATGACTTTAAAAGAAACATACACAAAAGAGATTGTACCTAAACTGAAAGAATCTCTTAAATGCGAAAATATCATGGAGGTTCCAAAGATAGAAAAAGTAGTTTTAAATATGGGTATCGGTACCTATATCAGAACTGGTAATAAAGACTATAGTGTTCTTCAAGAACACCTTGCACTTATTGCAGGTCAAGCGCCAATTGTAAAACATGCAAAGAAAGCGATTTCTAACTTTAAGCTTCGAGCTGGTATGCCAGTTGGTCTTACAGTTACTCTCAGAGGAGATGCTATGTATACTTTTCTTGATAAGCTTATAAATGTTGTACTGCCTCGAGTGAGAGATTTTAGATGAGTGAGTCCAAAGT
>JAGXIV010000010.1 GCA_024635485.1 bacterium
CTCAAAACTTTATCCCTCTTTCACCAGAAGCCTACTTTGAAAATATCCTTGCAGAAAACTCGCTCTATACTCGCTACCAAATAAGTTATATGAGTGATGGTTTTAAAATTTCTGGAATTATGAATATTCCGAAAAATATAGACAATGCTCCTCTTCTTATTCTCAATCATGGTTATATTGATACGAGTGTATACACGCTTGGAAGAGGCCTGAAGCGTGAACAAGATTATTTTGCACGTAATGGCTTTGCCGTGCTTCATACAGATTATAGAAACCACGCTTTTTCAGATATTGACGAAAGTTTAAGCTGAACTGGTATGATCCTTCGAAGTAAGAAGTATGGAACTGATGCTATAAATGCTATACTTGCCGTTCAAAAAGCAAAAAGTGATGGAGTTCCTGAACTATGACGAGTTAATAGTGAGTCTGTTGGGATGCTGGGTCATTCTATGTGAGGAGGAGTCACAATGTACTCACTCGTTGCTGCAAATGAGCTCATAGATGCTGCTGTTCTCTATGCTCCAGTACACAGTAATGAATATTATAATTATGAGAGATGGAGTAGTAATAGACTTTTGGGGTCAGAAAAAGAAATACTTGCTTCTGAATTATGAAATCTTGATAATCCTCAAAACTTTATCCCTCTTTCACCAGAAGCCTACTTTGAAAATATAAAAGCTCCTGTACAGATATATTTTGGAACAGATGATGAAAGTTGTCCTGTATCTTGGGGAACAGATATAAAAAATGCTTTAGAGATTGAAAATAAGTCAGCAGAACTAATTATCTATGAGTGAGAAAAGCACGAATTCATTCCTGAATGGAATAATTTCATGCAGTGAAGTGCTGAATTTTTTAGAGAAAATTTGAAGTAAAAAAAAGACTGAAGTAATTCAGTCTTTTTTTTACTTATTTTATTTCATAGCTTATATCTACTGATACACTATATTCAAGCTCACCAGAAGAAATACTTGCACCTCCTCATACAGAGTCCATAGATTCAGCCTTTGCCATAGGGTAAATTGGACCATTATATTGTGAAGTACTTTCAGAAATAGAAAGGATTTTTCCAAGCTTTACACCACTGGCATCAGCTATTTCTTGAGCTTTTGCTTTTGCTTTGGTAATTGCTTCCTTTCTTGCTTCACTGTAGACTCCATCTGTAGCAAGTGTTTCAAAATCTACTCCATTCATTTGTATATTTGGGACTTTAGAAACTGCATCAAGAATACTGTTTGCTATCTCTTCCTCTTTATTTTCTATACGTATAGTAAGAGTTTGATAGGCATTAAATCCATTGGGAGTCTGTTTTCCATCAATGTAATCAAATGACTGATTTACTGAAAGGTTCTGAGTTTGAATTTTTGATTCCTCAATTCCAGCTTTTTTGAGGATATCTTTTATTGCATTCACTGTTTGGTTCATTTGAGTATATGCCAGTTCTTGTGTTTCAGCTGCAATTATCTGAGCTCACGCATTGATAATAGTAGTATCAGGAACTGATTTTGCTGTGCCTTCACTACTCACTTGAATAGTTCCAAAAGCAGCTTGTCACACTGGACTGACTCTATCTTGACCTGTCGAAATAACTCCAGTAACAATAAGTGCAGCACCGAGAATAAGAGACGCAATAATATTATGATTCATAGAAAAATATCTTAAAAAATAAGTAGTACTTATTATAACGATATTTTTAACAAAAGGTGACAAAAGTTATTTTTCTCACCAATTTCCTTCTGCATCTTTTTCATATTTTTTTTCAACGGCTGACCACGCAACTCTATGTGAGACTTCTTCACGACTTGAGTCTCATCTTCTATCTTGTGGATTTTTATACTCGTTCCATGCAGAATTATATGCTTCTTTATATATTTCTTGAGCATGTTTTGGAAGGTTATTTTTTACTCCGTCTGGGAGTGAGGTAATTCTTTCATATGGCATAATTTTAAAAATTTAAGAATTAATACATCTATTTTAATAGAAAATTGTAAAAAAAATGTATAATTCCGTATATATTCATACAATATATTTCTATATTTATGGTAAAATATTTTTAAAAATATCTAGTGGGCATATACGAAGTAATTATAATATGATGAAGCTATGCTTGAAGTTCTGCAGCACTCACACTCGGGCGTTCTATGAGAAAGACTCTCATTATTGATGCTTGAGAACCCGCAAATAGATTTGCTCCAAAAGCTCATAATTTTATTAGTCATGATCACAAAAATCCAAGCGATATTCTTCGTGATTGCAAAGCTGATTTAGAGCGTTATAAATGCGTAATAAGTATGACTGATACGGTACATAAAATTGAAAAAATATCTTCAAAAGATGCAAGTTTTAGAGTCATATGTCAGAGTGGAAAAATCTTCGAAACTCAAAAAATAATGCTTACAACAGGACTTCTAGATATTCTTCCGAGTATTCCAGGTTTTAAAGAGTGTTGGTGAAAAAGTATTATTCATTGTCCTTATTGCGACTGATTTGAACACAGAAATTGTAAAACAGCACTTATTGCTGATGGAGAACTTGCCCTCGAAATGGTTCCACTTATTAAAAGTTGGACTGAAAATCTCACTCTTTTAACGAATGGAACATCCAGTCTCAAAGATTCAAAAATATTTAATATCGAAAAACATGATATTCCAGTTTTAGAAAAGAATATCAAAGAAATACATCAGCAAGATGGAGTGATTCATAGTGTAGAATTTGAAGATGGAACCAGTGAGTCATTTCAGTTTCTCTATGCTCGTCCACCACATACACTTCACAGCAGTCTCGCAGAAAATATTGGGTGCAAGATTACTGATGAAGGAAGAATTTGGATTGATGAAAATCATAAAACTTCAGTAATTTGAATTTATGCAGCAGGAGATAACTCATTTGTTTGAAGAAGTTTAGCACAAGCTATTGCCAATGGATCAAGTGCAGGAATGAGTGTAAACGGAGATTTACTTACAGAAGAATACCATAAACGAATTTGAAAATAAAAATAATGAATTATAATTATTATCATTTATTTATTAAATTTTAAGTATGAATGATACTGCGATACTTATCGGAGTCCATTTTCACTCAGACATAAAAACTGTTTGGAATCTGTATACAAAAATAGAACATATAGTAAAATGGAATAGTGCTAATGATGATTGGCATTGTCCTAAAGCTAGTAATAACCTCATAACATGAGGAGAATTTCATTATATAATGGCTGCTAAAGATGAATCTATGGAATTTGATTTTTGTTGAATATATACAGAAATTATAGATCAAAAGCTCATTGCTTACACTATGAACGATGGAAGAAAAATTGAAATAGAATTTCAATCAGATGATCATTGCGTAAATGTATTAGTGGAATTTGAACCTGAAAGTGAGAATAGTAAAGAATTACAACAACAGGGTTGGCAAGCAATACTGGATAATTTTAAAAATTATGTAGAAACATTAGATATATAATAAAATTAAAATATAAAAAAACTATCTTATTACTAAGATAGTTTTTTTTAAATTTATATGGTGGGTTATGTAGGACTCGAACCTACGACCCTCTGCTTGTAAGGCAGATGCTCTCGCCATCTGAGCTAATAACCCATTTTGTAAGGGAAGAAAATGGTACACGAGACAGGGCTCGAACCTGTGACCTTCGCCTTAGAAGGGCGCTGCTCTTCCAACTGAGCTACTCGTGCAAAGAGATTCAACTCAAAGCACCACAGTGTAAAAACAATATTTCAAAATTTAATATCAATGTCTTGGCAGCTACCTACTCTCACACATCTACGAGATGCACTACCATCGGCACAAGTTGACTTAACTGCTGTGTTCGAAATGGGAACAGGTGTACCCCAACCGTTATAACCACCAAGACATTAACATCAAATTTTCTAAGAGCGTGTTTTTTTGTCAATAATCTGACCTGTCAAAGTTAATTAAAAGAGAAACAATAATAAATACTAGTAAAAAAATATTAAAATCCATTCGTCCTATTAGTATTGCTCAGCTGAGTGTATCGCTACACTTACACTTACAACCTATCAACCATGTAGTCTCCATGGGGACTTATTAGCTCAAGGCTAGAGGAATCTAATCTTGAAGTAGGCTTCCCACTTAGATGCTTTCAGTGGTTATCCCTTCCGAACTTAGCTACTCGGCAGTGCCATTAGACATGACAACCGATACACCAGAGGTTCGTCCACTCCGGTCCTCTCGTACTAGGAGCAGATCTTCTCAAATTCCTAAACGCCTACAGCAGATAGGGGCCAAACTGTCTCACGACGTTCTGAACCCAGCTCGCGTACCGCTTTAAATGGCGAACAGCCATACCCTTGGGACCTTCTCCAGCCCCAGGATGCGACGAGCCGACATCGAGGTGCCAAACCGCGTCGTCGATGTGAACTCTTGGACGCGATCAGCCTGTTATCCCTAGGGTAACTTTTATCCGTTGAGCGACACCACTTCCACTCGTTGGTGCCGGATCACTTTCGCCCACTTTCGTGTCTGATCGACTTGTAGGTCTCTCAGTCAGGCCAACTTATGCGAATACACTATCTCTTCGATTTCCATCCGAAGATAGTTGACCATTGCGCGCCTCCGTTACTCTTTAGGAGGCAACCGCCCCAGTTAAACTACCCACCAAGCACTGTCCCCGTATTACGGGTTAGAGTTACATTTTAAAAAGGGTGGTATCTCAAAGGTGACTCCATACCGACTAGCGTCAATACTTCATAGTCTCCCACCTATTCTGCACATTTTAAAACATAACCCAATACCAAGCTATAGTAAAGCTCCATAGGGTCTTTCCGTCTTGCTGCAGGTAGTCGGCATTTTTACCGACATTGCAATTTCACCGAGTCCATGCTTGAGACAGTACTCAGACCGTTATGCCATTCGTGCGGGTCGGAACTTACCCGACAAGGAATTTCGCTACCTTAGGACCGTTATAGTTACGGCCGCCGTTCACTAGGGCTTAAGTTCAGTGCTTGCACACATCCCCGTAACCTTCTAGCACTGGGCAGGCATCACCCCGTATACATCCTCTTACGAGTTTGCACAGAGCTGTGTTTTTGGTAAACAGTCGCCTGAGTTCTTTCGCTGCGGCCTGGTTTCTAAATTAGAAGCCAGGCAGGTCTTATCCCGAAGTTACGACCGCTGTTTTGCCGAGTTCCTTAAGCATGGTTATCTCGTCCACCTTAGTGTTCTCCACTAACCCACGAGTGTTCGTTTACGGTACGGTTACAAATACAATTAACGTTTAGAGGCTTTTCTTGATACCAGAATATAGTAAAGGCCGGATTTCTCACTAGCAAGCTAGCAAAAGCACCATAACTGGACTCGCCCTTAATAAAAATGCGGATTTTCCTACATCTTAAGACTTGTCTTCGTAACTCAATTCATTCAGAGCCCTTTATATCCCGATATGTCCCCCCTTCACTTCATATTCATAGTCTAGGAATATTAACCTAGTATCCATCAGCTCCACCTTTCGGTTGCACCTTAGGACCGACTAACCCTACGTCGACTGACGTTGCGTAGGAAACCTTGGGTATCCGGTGTGAAGAGTTTTCATCTTCATTACGTTACTCATACCAACATTTTCACTTCCGATATCTCCAGCAAAGGTCACCCTTCACCTTCATCAACATACGGAACGCTCCGCTACCAATTAATAAATTAATTCTACATCTTCGGTTTATAACTTAGCCCCGTTGAATTTTCAGCGCAAGATCGCTTGACCAGTGAGCTATTACGCACTCTTTAAAGGGGTGGCTGCTTCTAAGCCAACCTCCTGGTTGTCACAGCAATCTCACATCTTTTTCCACTTAGTTATGAATTAGGGACCTTAGATAGTAGTCTGGGCTGTTTCCCTTTTGACGATGGCACTTATCTGTCACCGTCTGACTCCCGGTATAGTTTATAGAGTATTCGAAGTTTATCAGGGTTTGCTAAGACTCGCGTCCCGCTAGCCCTATCAGAGCTCTACCCCTCTATAATAGTTGACCGAGGCTAGCCCTAAAGCTATTTCGCGGAGAACCAGCTATCTCTAGGTTCGATTAGCTTTTCACTCCTTCCCACAAGTCATCCAATGGACTTGCAGCTCCAAATGGTTCGGCCCTCCATAAAGTTTTACCTTTACTTCAGCCTGCTCATGGGAAGCTCACCTAGTTTCGGGTCTAATAAGTATGACTAAGTCGCCCTATTCAGGCTCGCTTTCACTACGGCTCCGGCTATAACTGCCTTAACCTTGCCATACTCATTAACTCGTTGGTCCGTTCTACAAAAAGTACGATGTCACCCGAAGGCTCCATCTCATTAAAGGCACAAAGTTTCAGGTTCTATTTCACTCCCCTCCCGGGGTTCTTTTCACCTTTCCCTCATGGTACTAGTTCACTATCGATCTCAAATACTATTTAGCCTTGGAGAGTGGGCTCCCCAGATTCAAACCAGGTTACACGTGCCTGATCCTACTCAGGAAATAATAGATACACAATAAAAATAGTTTAGGATACGGGACTTTCACCCTCTATGGTATGCATTCCATTGCATTTCTCTTACTATTAATAAGGTATATTCGGTTTATTAGCCTCCCCGAATATTATTCCTACAACCCCATAAGTACAGAAGCTACCTACGCGTATCTTATGGTTTGGGCTGTTCCCGTTTCGCTCGTCACTACTCAGGGAATCTCTTTTGATTTATTTTCCACGGCTACTTAGATATTTCAGTTCACCGTGTGTCCTTCCGTTTTACGGATGATACAAATTACTTGTATTGGGTTCCCCCATTCGGAAATCTTGGAGTAATAACGTCTCTTGTCGACTCCTCCAAGCTTATCGCAGACTTGTACGTCCTTCATCGGATATTTGAGTCAAGGCATCCACTTTGTGCCATACATAAATTTTAATATAGTTTACACTATTATTCATGTCTCATTTCTCAATTACTTAACTTTGACTGATCAGATTATTTTAAAGGACAAAATAAACAAGATATTAGAAAAAAACAACAATTAGACACTTTAAGGAAAAATATAAGGAGATAGTCCATCCGCAGGTTCGCCTACGGATACCTTGTTACGACTTCAGCCCAGTCATTAGTCCTACCATGGACCCCCATATTACTAGAGGAGCTTCCGATATTACTAACTCCCATGCCGTGACGGGCGGTGAGTACAAGACCCAGGAACACATTCACCGTGACATATCTGATTCACGATTACTAGCAATTCCAACTTCATGAGGTCGAGTTGCAGACCTCAATCCGGACTGAGATATGCTTTGAAGATTGGCTCCACGTTACCGTATTGCTGCTCTTTGTACATACCATTGTATCATGTGTGTAGCCCCAGACGTAAAAGCCATGCTGATTTGACGTCATCCACACCTTCCTCCTTGTTAACCAAGGCAGTCTCTCTAGACATAATAACTAGAGACATGGGTTGCGCTCGTTAACGGACTTAACCGAACACCTCAAGGCACGAGCTGACGACAACCATGCAGCACCTGTCACTGAGCTCCCGTAAAGGCACTCTCTGATTTCTCAAAGATTCTCAGGATGTCAAGTCTGGGTGAGATTCCCCGTTTATTGTCGAATTAAACCACGTGATCCACTGCTTGTGTGGGTCCCCGTCTATTCCTTTGAGTTTTAATCTTGCGACCGTACTCCTCAGGTGGATAACTTATCGCGTTAGCTTCAGCACTGGGACAATTCCCAACACTTAGTTATCATCGTTTAGGGCGTGGACTACAAGGGTATCTAATCCTTTTTGCTCCCCACGCTTTCGTTCCTCAGTGTCAATACAGTTCCAGTAAGCTGCCTTCGCTTTTGGTGTTCTTCTTAGTATCTACGGATTGCACCCCTACACTAAGAATTCCGCTTACCTCTCCCTGATTCTAGATTTTCAGTTTCAAGCACAAACGCAGAGTTGAGCTCTGGTCTTTCATACCTGACTTAAAAATCCACCTACGAACCCTTTACACCCAATAATTCCGGGTAACGCTTGGGACTTACGTATTACCGCGGCTGCTGGCACGTAATTAGCCGTCCCTTATTCCTGAGGTACTATCATTATTCTCCCTCAGAAAAGAAGTTTACAATCGTTAGACCGTCATCCTTCACGCGGTGTCGCTCCATCAGACTTTCGTCCATTGTGGAAGATTCCTCACTGCTGCCTCCCGTAGGAGTATGAACCGTGTCTCAGTTTCATTGTGACTGGTCATCCTCTCAGACCAGTTATCCGTCATAGCCTTGGTGAGCTATTACCTCACCAACTAGCTGATAGAACGCAGGTTCCTCCCCAAGCAATAAATTTTTACTCCGAAGAGACTATCCGGTATTAATCATCGTTTCCAATGGCTATCCCTGACTTGGGGGCAGATACCAACGTGTTACTCACCCGTTCGCCGCTCTCAAAGAGAAAAGCAAGCTTCTCTCTTCTACCGCTCGACTTGCATGTGTTAGGCGCACCGCTAGCGTTCACCCTGAGCTAGGATCAAACTCTTTTAAACGTAATGCCTATAAAGTATAAATACAATATAGGTCTTTGATTTTTTAGTTTTTTTCCAAAGCACTAAAGGTCATTTTTTTCTAATATTCTGTTTATTTTAAGGAGCACTTGCCTTTTGAAAGCTAAGAGATTGTATTTTTAAAGTACTGGAAGTCAAAACTTTTTTTCACTTTCTTTTAAGTGTTTTTGACTAATGGTATTTTTATGTAAAAATATTGTTTCTCTTTTTCTAAAGCAGGAGGATTGTATAGGTTAAATAGTTTAAGTCAAAACTTTTTTTGAACTTTCTTTTTTACCCTTTTAAAACCTATTACTCAAGCTATTTTATATGGTGGGCCTGGTTAGAATTGAACTAACGACCAATCGGTTATGAGCCGACTGCTCTAACCACTGAGCTACAGGCCCGCAAATGTTCGGGAAAGCTCATGGATATTTATGGCGGAAAGAGAGGGATTCGAACCCTCGGAACCCGTAAGGGTTCACTCCCTTAGCAGGGGAGCCCGTTCAGCCACTCTGGCACCTTTCCATTTCACTATTCCTAAAACAATAATGGCGGAGAGACAGGGATTCGAACCCTGGGTAACTTGCGCTACGACGGTTTTCAAGACCGTTGCTTTCGACCACTCAGCCATCTCTCCGAATATTATATATAAGGTAGATAAATCTCTACCTTATATATACATGTTTTTTTATGGCTCCCCCAATTGGATTCGAACCAATGACCAAACGATTAACAGTCGTCTACTCTACCGCTGAGCTACGGGGGAATATTTTATTCCTAAGTTATATTTAGGAATACTCTATATTTTTTTCATATTCTTTACAGATACTTTATATATTTCATAGGAATCACCGAGAGTGCTGCAACTATCTTATATATGAGTGTATTCCATTAGAAGAGAAAAAGTATTTCTTTCAAAAAGCAGAGTATTTCAAGAACGAAAAAAGCTTGAGGATTTTATTAGTATTTGACCGTAAGTCAAACTTTTTATGATAAAAAAACTTAGTGGTTTTTAGCAAGTTTTTAACAATCAAAATATACATTATTTGAACATAAAAAAAGGAGCTACTATTATGCAGCACCTTGGCCCAAACTTAATCAATAAACAGGACTAAATAATCAAAACTCTATAAACAAAAAACTCACTAATAATATAGTGAGTTTTAAGATTTAAAATCTAAACATCTAGGTTCTTCACACTCTTGGCTCTTGATTGAATAAACTTTCTTCGAGGAGCTACTTCTCCCCCCATGAGAATCTTAAACATTTCGTCGGCTCGTTGTGAATCTTCTATCCCTACTTTGTACATCTTTCTTTGCTCTGGATCCATGGTTGTTTCCCAAAGTTGTTCTGGATTCATTTCCCCTAGACCTTTATACCGTTGAATATTGTCTCAGATGATATCATTTTCTGCGATAATCTTTTCTTTTTGTTCTTCATTATAGACATACCATGAGTTTTTCCCCTTAGTAAGTTTGTAGAGAGGTGGTTGTGCTATATACAAATATCATCCTTTAATGATGTCTTTCATGTACCGAAAGAAAAATGTGAGAAGCAGAGTTCGAATATGTGCTCCATCAACATCCGCATCTGTCATTATTACAATTCTATGATACCTCAGTTTCGTAATATCAAAAGTTTCACCAATTGAAGTTCCCATAGCTATGATAAGATTTTTTATCTGCTCACTGGCAAATATTTTATCAATACGAGCTTGTTCTGTATTGAGAATTTTTCCTCTTAGAGGAAGAATCGCTTGATGCTCTCTATCTCTCCCTTGTTTTGCAGATCATCCTGCAGAATCTCCTTCGACTATATAAATTTCTGAATTTGCTGGATCTTTACTCGAACAGTCAGCTAGTTTTCCAGGAAGCGTCATACCTTCAAGGGCTCCTTTTCTTATAACCGTATCTCTTGCGGCTCTGGCTGCAAGTCGAGCTTTTGCTGCAAGATTTACTTTTTCACAAATTGATTTTGCAGACGCAGGATTTTCTTCAAGAAATTCCATAAACTTTTCAGAAAAGACACTATCAACAGCACCTCTTGCTTCATTCGTACCGAGTTTTGCTTTCGTTTGTCCTTCAAATTGTGGATCTATTACTTTGATTGAAAGTACTACCACTATTCCTTCGATAACATCTTCATTCGTGAGATTTTGATCTTTTTCTTTGAGTATAGCTTTATCTCGAGCATATTTATTAATAGTTCTCGTAAGAGCAGTTCTAAACCCTGTCATATGTGTTCATCCTTCTGGAGTATGAATATTATTTACAAATGATATTATGTTATCTGAATAGTCTTTGTTATATTGGAGTGAAACCTCCACGAGAATATCATTCTTTTCTTTCTCTGCATAAAAAACCTTCCCAATAGTTGATTCATTTTTATTCAGGAAGTTTACATATGATTTAATTCCTCCCTCAAAGTAGAAATTATAGTTTTCATTTTTTCTCTCATCATTCAGTGTGAGTTTGATACCTTTTGTAAGATAGGCTTGTTGACGCATACGGTTCTTGATTGTTTTGTAATCAAAATCTGTAGTAATCTTAAAAATAGTAGCATCAGGATAAAATTTAATAATCGTTCCTGTTTTTTTTGTCTTTCCAACAACTTGGATTTCACCTTCAGAAACTCACATATTAAATACTTGATGGTATATTTTTCCATCACGATGTACCCATGCTTCAAGTTTTGTAGAGAGTGCATTTACTACTGAAGCTCCAACTCCATGAAGTCCCCCAGAAACTTTATATCCACCTCAACCAAATTTTCATCCAGCATGAAGTACCGTTAAAATAGTTTCAAGTGTTGAAACCCCAGTTTTTGAATGCTTTTCAACTGGAATACCTCGACCATTATCTTCAACACTACATGCGCCGTCTTTATGAAGAGTCACTGTAATTTCATCACAATACCCTGCCATAGCTTCATCGATTGAGTTATCAACGATTTCCCAAACGAGATGATGTAACCCTCTTTCATCGGTCGAACCGATATACATTCATGGTCGTTTTCGAACTGGTTCTAGTCCTTCAAGAACTTGAATATTCTCAGCTCCATAATTTTCGTGTCCTGTTTTCATTTCTGCCATAGTTGTTTTTTTCAGATTAGAATTATACATCTTCTAATATAATGAGTCTCAAAACAAGGTCAAATTTTACTTTTTTCCAGACGAGACTTTTTTTATCGTGTTTCTATGAGCAAATTTTTATAGAAATATATGCTAATTCAGTATTTTCATGATTTTCTAAATATTTTTTCCAGACGAGAAAAATAAAAAAACTCACGAGAGAACGAGTTTTAGTATTTAATTAATCTAAAGTTGTTTCTATTAATCAAGAAATCTCTGAAATAGTTTTTCTTCTCTGTATTTCTCATATTAAATAAAGGTAACACTCTCTCATTTCTCAAGCATATACATCATCTAGAAAATCTTCAAGTTGGTAATATTCTTCCATATTTTTAAAGAATTGTAATCTCCAGATTAAATATTCATTTAATAATCAAGCTGGAACTTGAATAAGCTCTTTTTTAAGTCATTCTAGACAAAATCATTTTCATGCAATTACATCAGGGCACTCGATTTCATTTATAAGTGTATATGGTAAAAAAATATCCGGTATTCAGTAACACCAAATATTGTTTCAATCAATTTTCAGTAATCATCATTGAGCTAAATCTAATGGAGTACCAGTTTTTTCTACTATACTATCAGACATCCTAATAAGATTAAATTCCTCTCATTTATAAATAATTACATTATCATCTATTTCAGGAATTAAGTTACTTTCAATAGAAGATTTCATGTATTATATTTACAAAAAATAAATTATAATTATTATAGTATATGTAAACAAAAAATCAAATCATGAATAAACCTAAATTATATCTCGATAGCTTCTCAGACATTAATAATAATATTGGGTATGGGGATATTCAAGAATGTTTTGAAGCTTTAGAGTGAGAGTTTGATAGAAATGAATTTAGTGAACATATTGATACAATATTGTGCGACGTATCAAGAAAGAGAGGAGATTATGATACATATAGTTTTATTGTAGATCATAATCTAGAAGCACAATATGATAGAAAATGTTATACTATTTGTAGAGACGTGAGAAGCCAATTATGAGAAGCTAGAATATCAGCGAATTTATATTTAATAAAATGAAGTCCTCGTAAAGTAGAGAATAATCAAGTATTTGAATACCTCAATATAAGACCTATAGATATAGGAATTTTTATTGAAAATGATGTCAAAGAAATCATAAAATGAGCCTGCAATAATATATGTTTTGCAGCACATACTTTACTGGATATGCACTGAAACAAATGAAAAAATACTTAATATTCGACTTTGATGGAGTCTTGGCTGATACCTTTGATTTTTCACATAGGAAAATTTTGGAATCTGGTCATAAAGGAACAAGCGTAGAACAGTGGAAAGCACATCACGATGGAAATGTTTTTGAAACTCCAAATGTGAAGTGAACTAGCGAAAGCTGGAATCATTTTCGAGAATTATATTTTCAAGATGTATGTCTCTGCATTCCATTTTTTTCAAAGACTGAGTTAGAAAAACTTTCTCAAGACTATACGCTCTTTATTATTTCTAGTAATCGAGAACATTCGATAGAAAAGTATCTCTGTCATCATGAACTCGAATATTTCGCAGAAGTACTTGGATGAGAGTTTCATAAATCAAAAGTAGAAAAGTTTAAGTATATATTTGAAAAATATAATTTTAGAAAGGATGAGTGTTATTTCATAACAGATACACTCTGAGATATACTCGAAGGAAATATCGTTTGAGTGGAAACAATTGCCGTTGATTTTTGATTTCACGAAAGAGCGCGACTCCAGAAATGAAATCCTTACAGGATTATCTCAAGTACGAAGGAGTTAGATATGATTTTAAAAAGTTAGTATGTTACACCCAGAAAAACCAGAAAATTTTATTCCCGATATGCAGGTTTCAGAATGAATTTTAGAATATGAGTGAAAAATACTTATCGTTCAGCGTTCTGCTCATTGTAGTTCTCCCCTTACTTGGTCAGGTCCTGGTGGGAAGCTTGAAACATGAGAAAGTTTTGGTACTGCTCTTATTCGAGAATTAGAAGAAGAAATTTGAGTTGATATTTCAAAATACAAAAAAGATAAGGGTTTTAAAAAATACTTTTATTTTTTATGAAAAAATATAGAAATCCAATTCTATAAAATTTTTTGTGAAACTCTCCCAGAGATTATTTTAAATGATGAACATCAAGACTATCTTTGGGTTGAACCAAGGGATGCACTTACTATGAATCTTACTGAAGATTTTGATTTGATACTTGAGGAAATGTATAGCCTTTAATACAATATTTGCATATTTTATTTATTATTTATAGTACATAAAAATATATCTAATTTTTTATTATGTCTCTCTCTTCACACCAAATACCTACATCACATATAGAAGACTATTGCAGAGCTTGTTGAATAGAAGAATCTCAAGTTCCAGAGTATTCAAAAATTGTGGCATGAGTAATAGAGTGAAAGCAAGTACCAGTACTGAGTTTTGAGGAACTTCAAAATAGACTTGCATCAATGGAACGATTTCCAAATAACTGAAAATTCAACGTTCAACTACAAATGAACTATCAAGATTATGTTGGATTGCATCAAGAAAGAATGTATCAATTTGTTTTTCTTTTTAAAGATGAATTAGAAGAAATATGAATTGATATAGAAGTACTTTTATTTTTATGTCGATTTCATGACGCTCCTGAATGAGTGTCTATTTTTTGAGATATTTTAACTATAGTAAAAGATACCTTTACTACAGAAGTTCAAAATATTCATATTCTCTATGAAAGAGCGATTGTTAAAATACTCAGTGAACACATTCTTACTTGAGACCATTGAATTCATACAGAAAATATTCATCCTGCACTTGAATGAACCATTGAAAAAAAAGAACTTATAACTCAACTCCTCTCATATTTCGATAAATTTGATGCACTCATGATTTCTCTTCATGAAGTACTCTCTTGAAATTCTGAACACTTTATGGAGAAGCTTCAGTGGTATTTAGATTTTATGAAAGAAGTTTTTAATGGAAATTATCTTCCTCTCGTGAATGAGTTTATTGATACAATTCCCGCTTGAAGTCCACTTCAAGTTATATTCTCTCAGGAATATATGTTACAAATTCAAGAGTCTATACAAACAAATCAAAGTGGAAATTTATTTTCTGAATCAGATGTTGAAAATGATTTCTGAGTGCCTGTTTACTGACATTGGAAAAAAACAGTGACTCATATTAAATCAATCCAGGTTGGTGAAAGATATATCTCTGGTTACGAAAGCTTATTTCACAATTAGATAAGTCTTTATTTATATTATCCTATCTCTAATTGCTTAATAACGACCGTTTTTTCTTTTTGTGATCTTTCAAAAAAGAGTTCAACTATATCTGAACGGATACCGTGACGTTCTGGCCAATAGACGAAAACTTTTCATCGCAAGAATATACCTTGTGGCTTTATATCGAGAAATATTTCTGGATGCATATGATCTTCTGTAATTCCATATCTCTTAAATGGGGCTCTTGATTCTGATGGTAAACTATATTTATCATTTTTAAGGACTTCTCGCATTGACTCTAGTAGAATCTTTTTTGAGAGTGAAATAGAACTTGTTTTATCTAAAATAATATCAATCGTAATATAAATCCAGCCATTAATTTTTGAAATATTTTTTATAGATTTTTCAAATACAGCCTTGTTTGGAAACGTCTTATACATTCCACTTGGTCCAGAAAGTCAAAGCTCTTGAATAGTGGTGACAACAGGAGATATTTTAAAAACTCTTCCAAAAACGTTATCTCATTCTACTTCTATAACATCTCAGAGTTTGTATACTGAATCTTTATGGCCAATTAAAAACCAAGCAATAAATGATGAAATAATATCTCGAAGAGCAAAACCAATTGCAGTACCAAGTATTGCTACAAATGGAAGAAAATTGAGAAGCTCTGAAAAGAAAAAAACAGCTATAACCGTTATAAATCAAAAATTTGTAATCCATCTCACGGCTCATACGAGTACATTTTTTTTATCTTCCGACAGTTTGCTTCTAGAATAAATGACCCATCTCATTGAATGAGAAAAGATAAAAATAAGTGCAAGTATGAAAAAAAGTTGTGCTAAACTATTTCATTGGTTTTTGTAGAGTTCTCGTAAAAGTTTTTGTTGGAGAACAAGTTCTGTTTGAAATGTATCCAGAGATTGTAGTAGACTTTTTATCTTTTGTTCCTGCGTTTCTTTCAAAAGATTTAATTCTGTACTTTTTTCTGTAAATGCATCTCTTATTTCTCATTCAATAAACAAGACATCTTCAATTCTTGTGATTTCATTCACAGGAGGCTGAATGTCTAATTGAGAAATTAATTCTTGAGTTCTCAATTTTAAGCTTTCAGGAATTGTTCCTACTTGATTAATAAAATTAGCACCAGTTTGAGTTTGAGTATTTTGTAATAATTTTAAACTACTTTCCCAATTACTGTAGCTTTCTTCCAGTTGTTCAATTTTTACAGTTGTTTGATTTAGAGCATCTTCTATCAGCTGAATAGACCCCTGTGTTTCTGTTATTTTAATTTCAATTGAATCAATAAGATCCATCGTAGAAAAAAGTCCAAGTTTCTTTCAATCCTGAGAAATTACGAGATTTGATTCTGATGGAATAACGAGTGCACCAGATAAGTTCTCTCCATCCTGAGCATAAATAGTTCAAGGAAGTACCAAGAAAAACGAAAATAGTATGCTTCCTATTATATATTTTACAATTGTATTCAATATCAAATAATTATAACGGATAAAAAATGCATTTTAAGGAAATAAAGCAGTTTACAAATAATTATAAAAAATACTCACAGATTGTGAGTATTTTTCTATACTAATACACTATTTTTTCCATTCTCTGTCACTCTCTTTCAGTGCACATTTTATATCCTCAATAAATGCATCCAGTGGAATATCGAGCATCGTTTCACAATTTTTCGTATGTTCTCTGTCTACTCATGCAGCAAAGGCTTTATCTTTGAGTTTCTTTTTAATAGAAGAAACCTTTATATCCATTACATCCTCACTTGGTATCATTCTAAAATAAGCCCAAATAAATCCAGAAAGTTCATCAACCGCATTTATATATTTTCTCACTAATGTATCTGGTTCTTCCTCAATTCATTCAAGAAAAAATCAGTGAGCTCTTATATCTCAGAGTAACTCATCTGGAGCATCGATTTCTGCTAATATTTTTTCAAAGTCTTCCTTCATATGTTTGCTTCCATCTTTTTCAATATGATCCCAATCTATATCATGGAGTACTCCAACAAGCCACCAATAGTGTTCATCTTCTCATAGTTTTTTTGCAAAATATTTCATTATTGCTCAAACTTGATACAAATGCTGTTGAGTAGAACTTGAATATTTTTCAATTAAATCATGTGCTTGTTGTTCGTTTGGGAGATTCATGTGTCAAAAAGTTACAGAGTAATTGCTATAGTATATTCAATAATTATTAAAATATAATAAAAAATAAAGCATTTTTTAAACGCTTTATTTTTTTATTATATCTGGAATCTATACTCTTGATCTGACTGTATCATTGTTTTCTGAAAAGTCTATCAGTCTTTTCCCATCGTAAAAAATGACAAAAAGTGCAGCTATTCAAACAAGGATATATATTATTGATTCTAATAATGGAAATCCACCAAAAATAGCATCCACTAAATTATAATCAAAAGCTCAAATAAGTCCCCAATTAATTCCTCCTATAACTAAAAGTAATAATGCAATTGAATCAAAAGATCTCATAAATCATAAAGTTAGTGATAAACATTAAAAGCTTACAGTTATATTGTATGAAAATAATAAGAAAATTATTAATTTAGGTAAAATTTTCTCAAAAAGCTGACTCTATAGAATAAAACTTTAACTATCAAAAATCTTGCATATAATTTGAGAAATTTATATAAAATATACTAATAGGTATGAGAAAGAAATATATTATTGTGACTGGATGAGTTATATCTGGAATCTGAAAAGGGGTCACCACCGCAGCAGCATGATTTTTTTTATCAGAAAAATTTAATGTAGTTCCTATCAAACTTGATGGTTATCTCAATATCGATCCAGGAACAATGAATCCTCATGAGCATGGAGAAGTATTTGTACTTGCTGATGGAGCTGAAGTTGATATGGATTTTGGTCATTATGAAAGATTTTTAGGAAATGAATGCACATGAGTGCAGAGTATTTCTATGGGGAAAATATTTGCAGGTATATTAGAAAAAGAAAGAAGAGGTGATTTCTTATGAAAAACTGTACAGATGATTCCTCACGTTACAGATCATATTGTAGAGAGAATTGAAGATGTTTTCGCTCAAACTTGAGGTGAAATTTGCATGATAGAAGTTGGAGGAACTGTTTGAGATATCGAAGTAGAGCTCTATCTAGAAGCTATTCGACAAATGAGAAGAATTAAACGCAAAGAAGATATTTTGCATATTCATCTCACCTACGTTCCCATTCCAGGATGAGTTCATGAACAAAAAACAAAACCTACGCAACAATCTATCAACCTCCTACAATCAAGAGGATTATTTCCAGATATTATCGTAGCTCGAGGAAAAGCAAAACTTACTAAAGAATCTCGAGAAAAAATAGCTCTTTTTTCAAATCTGAGAAAAGAAAGAATTTTTTCTATTCCAGATGTCCCTTCGATTTACGAGATTCCACAAATATTAGCAAAGCAAAAATTTGATAGTCTCATGCAGTGAATGCTCAATATTTGATATGAAAAAAGTGAAAAACTCGAAAAATGGAATAAAATACTATACCAAGAACAAAAAGAAAAAATCATCATATGATTAGTGTGAAAATATACAGCTTTAGAAGATTCCTATTCAAGTATTTCTGCTGCTCTTATTCATGTGGGGCATAAGTTCTGAGTACAAATAGAGACACGCTTTATTAATACTCGAAATCGAGATGGAATTGAAGAAGTGAAAAAATGTGATGGATGTATCATCCCATGAGGTTTTTGAGATACTGCCATTGAAAATATGATTACAACCCTCACTTATATCAGAGAAAATCAAATTCCATGTCTGGGAATCTGTCTTGGAATGCAACTTATGGCTATTGAATTTACGAGAAATAAACTCTGAATTCCACAAGCAAATAGTTTAGAATTTGATAAACATTGCCAACCTTACGATGTAGTGACATTGCTCGATAGTCAAAAAAATATAGTACAGCTCTGAGGAACAATGCGATTAGGAAAACAATCAAGTATCCTAATAGAAGGAAAAATAAAAGAGCTTTATACACAACAAAAACGAATTAAAAAATCAGGAAGCGTTCATGAAAGATTTCGTCATAGGTACGAGATAAATCCAGAATTTGCTCAAAAATTTGAATCAACCTGACTTCATATTACATGAAAAAGTAAAAAACTATGAATTGCTCAATTTCTTGAGTTAGATTCATCAGTACATCCCTATTATGTAGGGACTCAGTCTCATCCAGAACTTTGTAGTTATCTAGAAAATCCCACTCCATTATTTGTAGGACTTATAGAAAGTTGTCTAAAAATAAAAAAATAATCCCAATATGGGATTTTTTTTTATGATGCTTGAAGAAATCTATTGTAGGCAGCTAATATATTAGGTTCTACAATTGCCGCTCCATTTCATTGATGAAATGCTCAGGTAATCATTCAAATTGGTTTCCCAGAAGCATCCACAAGTATTGATCCACTATTTCATTTTCTTGCTTGAATCAAAGCAACCGTATTATCTTGGCTATTTTTTATACCATCTCCATCAAAATCAGCCGTATTTGCTGAAGTTCTATAAATTTCAGCTCACCTGAGAACTTGTGCATTTCTAGAATCTTGCTCAGCAAATCGTATATCTGGATTTCAACCATGAGTTCATAACATCACAGAATTTGCAAGTGAATTTAAACTTCATCCATTATTTAAATTAAAAGAAAGAGGAGAACTTTCACGAACTCTAATAAAGGCAATATCCTCACCTGGAATTCTTGAAACACTTGATACAGTATATGATTTTCATGTCATACTCCTTATCTTCAGATTTCTCCCTGCAGCATTATTATTTTGAACTACATGAGCTGCTGTCATAATTACATTTGGAGACACAAATGATCAAGTCCCATTTCAGATGTTAGAACTTATTCACACAATTGCATCATTATATTGTCTTGCTGATTCTGGATTTCTAAAACTTAGTTGTTCTCTACTTCTCAGTTGAGTGCTCGATCTAGGAGTGATTCTTGGAGTCATTGGAACATTTCGTGTCGAAACTCTGGGATTTAAAGAAGGTCTTTGAGTAGGATTTGGATTTCAAGTATTTCCAGTAAGTGAAATCATTGTTTGCCCTCACATATCCATAACTCCATCTCCGCCTTGTCCAAGTACTTCTTGTTGGTAAAGTTTTAATTTCTTTTCAGTATTAGGTCAAAATACTCCATCAAACACCCCATTTGAAAGTGCACAATTATATCTAGCACCTTTGGAAGAAAGGAGTTGTTGAAATATTTGAACATCTTGCCCCGTCATAAATGGTTTTTGTAATCAGAGAGTTCTTCAAAATTTAACAAATTCTAATCCTCTTGGAAGATTAACTTTTAACGTATTGCTGTCTAATTGTTGCTCTTTTTGAACTGAAGCTCTTTCAGCAATATAATTACTTTCTATTTGATTCAGTTTATCCAAATATCCTCATCTTGAAAGATCAGAATCTCTTCCAATTCAAAACCATTTTCCTTGTTCAAGTTGTCTAAAAAAATTAGCAGGAAGTATTTTTCTCGCAGCATTTAAATCTCAATACCTATCATCAGCTGTGAGCCTATTAATATCACCTTGAGTAATTCTCCCATCATCACCTGCAATTCTCTGAGCTCTGTTTTCAATTCCCATAGAAAAAAATAAAACATATAATACTAGTATTGTACTATATGTTTGAGCTATGAGTCAAAATTACTCTGTTTTTCCTGCTTGTTCAAGCTTCATTTGTTGATCAGCGAGTGCACAAGCTTCCATAATTGGTTCGAGTCTTCCTGCCATAATTTGTGGTATACCAGAAAAGTTTTGTCCGATACGGTGGTCAGTCACTCTATCTTGCGGGAAATTATAGGTTCTAATTTTTTCAGAACGATCTCAGCTCCCTACTTGAGCGAGTCGAGCTTCTCAGAGTTCTTGTTGTTTCTTTTCTTCTTCGAGTGCGTAGAGTTTTGCTTTGAGTATTTGATACGCTTTTTCTCTATTTTTATGCTGACTTCGTCCATCTTGACAGAACACAGAAACTCAAGTTGGGAGATGAACCATATGAATGGCAGAATCAGTGGTATTAACGTGTTGACCTCCAGCTCCAGATGATTTTGTTGCTTTGACTTCAAGGTCTTCTTCTCTAATTTCTATATCTATATCATCAACTTCTGGCATAATAGCTACTGTAATAGTACTCGTGTGAACACGACCTTTACTTTCTGTTTCTGGGATTCTTTGTACTCGGTGAACTCCTGATTCATATTTAAAGAGACTATAAGCACCGTCTCACTTTATTTCAAAAATTAGTTCCTTAATTCATCCTCCTTCTGATTCAGATTTTTCAGAAATTTCTGTTTTGAATCCTTGAGCTTCTGCAAATGCAAGATAGGCCCGCGATAGTTCTCACGCAAATAATGCAGCTTCATCTCACCCAGCTCCGGCTCTGAGTTCGACGATAATATTCTTGTCATCATTCGGGTCCTTTGGAAGGAGTGCTACTTTGAGTTTTTCTTCTAAAACTGGGATTTGGTCTTCTGCTTCATGGATTTCCATTTTGAGGAGTTCTCTCATTTCTTCTTCTTTTTCAACTCCTAGCATTTCTTTATTTTCTACAAGTGCCTCACTGATTTGTTTATATTCTTTATACAAATTCACAGCTCACTCAATAGATTTTTTTCGAGTTGCAACGTGTTTAACTTTTTTTTGATCTTTAAATATTTCAGGATCTGAGAGTTGATTCTCAAGACTTTTAAACTCTTCAACGAGTGAATCTAGATTAAATTTCATAACTGTTTATAATTTTTTAAATTTTGACAAAGTGTAGCGAAAAGTGGTAAAATAGCAAGAAAGCTCCAAAGAAAAATCCAACTGAGTAGTTGGATTTTATTTTTCTATAATTTGTATTTCAGTTTATCGAGCAGTACTACTTTTTCTCATATAAGAATTCTTGGAGAAATGTCATCTTCGTCTGAACCTTCGAAGAAAAAACTATTATCTCTTCCTTCTTCTTTTAAAATAGTATCAAGTCTCTTTTCTACGTTACGAATCACTCACATTTTATCAAGAACATCGTAGACTCTCATAATGGCTTCTCCGTTTTCAAAGTCTGTCATACGTACTATTTGTTCGAGACGAGCTCAAGATGCCTTGAATTGTAAATCACCAAGATATTCAACTTGAATATTTCTTGGGTCATCGTTTTCTTGTCTCAGATCAAAAAGGGTATGTTCTGCAGCATTTTCTCAGAGTTCTTTAAATTCGTGAGTGGTATCTTCTTTTCTTGAATAATTTTTTACTAAGAAATCTTTAAGTTCTTCAATTCATTCTCAGGTTGCAGCTGAAATCATGAAAGTTTTTATGTCAGGATATGTTGTCTTAAATTCAGAAATAATATGTTCTTTCATTTCTGCATCAAGCAAATCTGCTTTTGAAAATACGACAATTTCTTCTTTTTCTCAGAGCAAATCTGAAAACACAGTGAGTTCATGACGAATATCTTGATAATCTGTCATAAGGCTATCAAGTCTATAGAGATCAAGAAGGTGAAGGAGAACTCAGGTTCTTTCAATATGTTTTAAAAATTCTATTCCCAGTCATTTTCATTCTGAAGCTCAGGGAATGAGTCCAGGAACATCTTCTAAAACGAGTGATTTTCCTTTATGTTCGAGCACTCAAAGATTTGGAGTGAGTGTTGTAAATGGATAATCTCAAATCTTTGGTTTTACATTAGAGAGTTTTGAGATGAGGGTAGATTTTCCAGCACTTGGAATTCAGATAATTCAAATATCTGCTACCAGCTTCAGTTCTAAGAAAAGTTCTTTTTGCTCTGGGATATCTCAGAGTTCTGCAAAGGCCGGTGCTTGTCGTGTCGAACTCGTGAAATGGGCATTTCCATACCCACCTCTTCCTCATTTTGCAATCAATACTTTCATTCCTTTCACACTCATATCAACGATAAGTTTCATGGTCTCATCATCTTTTACCAGTGTTCATACAGGAACTTTTAAAATAAGGTTTTCACCATTTGCTCCATGACAGAGATTTGGCATTCATCCTTCTCCATTTTCAGCTGTGAGAACTTTTTTATGACGATATTCACTCAGAGTATTGAGATTTTCGTCGGCAAGAAGATATATATCTCCTCCGTTTCCACCATCTCCTCCCCAAGGACCACCTTTTGGAATATACTTTTCTCGTCTCCAAGATACCAGACCATTTCCTCCGTGACCTGCTATAACCTTGATTGCTACTTCATCGATGAACATATTTTGAATATTTATAATTATTAGAACCAGTATATGTATTTTTTGAAATTTTCGTAAAAAATAGTTCTTAGTTTTAATCTAAGAACTATTTATTTATTTTTATATGGTGTCAGTAGCGGGAGTTGAACCTGCGACCTCGGGGATATGAATCCCGCGCTCTAACCAACTGAGCTATACTGACAAAAAAAGCTGAGGGCTGAACTAAAGGTCAGTCTCAGCTTTTTTAAAATTTAATTGGTTGCGGAGATTGGAATCGAACCAATGACCTCAAGGTTATGAGCCTTGCGAGATACCACTTCTCTACTCCGCGATACAATGGTACGGCTACGGAGAATCGAACTCCGGTTGCCTGGATGAAAACCAGATGTCCTAACCACTAGACGATAGCCGCACAAACTATTTACTTAAAATAGCTTCGGTATTATATACAAAAATGGAGTCAGTCAAGTTTTTTAGAGTATTTTATTTATAGTCAATTGAGTGTGTAAAAAATCTTTTGCCTGCACCTGATTTCTCTTTATAGTATTGTAGACAAAAATACAATCTAATACACACCCAAATGTATAGTATAACAAGGGCAGAAGCTGCTGAAAAACTCTGAATGTCGACACGAAGTGTAGACAGATATGTAAAGGCTGGAAAACTCAGAAGTAAAAAAGATGGAAAGATTATATATATTCACGCCCAGGATATAGAAAATATGAGTTCTGATGGAGAAGAATCGAAAGCAGAAGTTATTATGCCTCAAGAAAAAAAACAGTCTTATACACAGCAGTCTCAAAATAGCAGTCAATCTCAAAGCCAAAATTCTCACCATACACCACAATCTCAAAGTACAAGTATAATGGACGCTCAAAGTCGAGCAACACTCGAAAAAATATATCTTGATTTAAGAAGTGAAATCAAACAAAAAGATCAACTTATCCAAGATATTTCTCACAAACTTGGACAAGCTCAAGAAATTGCAAAAAATTCTGTAAGTGTTATTGAGTTTAAAAAGTCTCAATACTTACTCGAAGAATCAAAAGGGAGTTTGCATCAAGAAATTGAAACATTAAAAATAAAAGAATCAGAATTAGCAAACAAATTGAAATATGAAAAATCTACGAATTATATCCTGATTGGATTTTGCTTAATACTCATGCTTGGTCTTGGACTTCTTTGGTTTTTAAAAATCTAAGTCCTTTTTTTGTCCTTATAGTTCAGTGGATAGAACAACCCCCTCCTAAGGGGTAGACGTAGGTTCGACTCCTGCTGGGGACACCATTGATACAAAAATTGATACAAAAATGAACTCTTACTCGTATCTTACATAGATACGCATAATAAGAGTTATACATTAAAAAAAGGAAACTTTAAGGTAAAAGCACAAAGTTTGTTTAATTTTTCTGTAAAAGCATTAAAATACTTTCGTATATTTATATTATAAACCATTCAAACTATGGTAGCACCAAAAGAAGAAGGCGTTAAAAAAACTCGGACTCCGAGAAAAACTGCAGTAAAAAAAGATTCTACAACTCTAGAATCAGTATCACACCTCGAAGAGGTAAACGCTCGACATATTGATGAAAATACGAGGGAAATTAAAAGCAACTCAAGTATGCTTCATCTCCTCTATGGAGTAATAATTCTCCTTATGCTCATCATTGCTGGTTTAGCTTTTTATGTATGAACTATGATGGGGAATAATAGTTCTTGAGCAACAGCAGTAACATCAAATGAAGACATAGAAGTAGTAATCTATGATGATGATAGATGTACAGACTGTCAAACTGATACTATTGCAGCTCAGCTCAAAGCACTTCCATTTCTATCTGGAGCGACATTTATACAAAAAGAATTTAGTGAACCAGGAGTATCAGACTATCTTAAAGAGAATAATATTACTCTTCTCCCTGCCATTACTTTTAATACTAATTCTATTGCTGGAGGAACAGATATTACAAACTATCTTAGCGTACTTCCAGATGAAAACTATACTCTCGCACTTCCAGCTGAGTTTGACCCATTTGCGACACGAAGTACAAAAGGATTTCTCGAACTCTGAGATAAACAAGCTGTTGTAGAAACAATCAAAACTGATGGATATATTAATGGAAATCCTGATGCTCAAATAACTTGGATAGAATATAGTGATGTACAATGTCCATTTTGTGCTAAACTGCATAACGATGGAACTCCAGATGCTATCAGTGAAAAATATGGAGATGATATAAATATCGTATTCCAACATTTCCCTCTTGATTTTCATGCTCAAGCTCAAAAAGGAGCAGAAGGTCTTGAATGTATTGCAGAACAAAATGAAGATGTACTTTATACAGTTATATCTGAGATTTATACGAAATATTCTAATCAAGATGTAACCATTCCATGACTTATAGAAATAGCAGGAAATAATGCAATTAATACTGAAGAACTTCAATCTTGTATCGATTCAGGAAAATATGCAGATAAGGTAAAAGCTCAAATGGCTCGTGGTCAGGAATCATTTGGAATTACAGGAACTCCTGGTAATATTATAATAAATAATGCTACTGGTGAATATGAAGTAATTTCAGGAGCATATCCTGCAAGTGCTTTTGAAGCAGTAATAGATAAAATGTTAGAGTAATAACTCACTCATAAAAAAACCTTCACATTTAGTGAAGGTTTTTTTTATTTATTTAATATTTATTGATTGAGCATCTTATTCACGAATCATTCATCCTTTCTCCAGTTCTTTTTCACTTTGACTCTGAGGGTCAAAAATACTTTTTGACCAAATATTTCTTCGAGTTCTTTTCTTGCTGCTGTAGCAATTTTGGTTATAAGTGAACCATTTTTCCCTATAATGATATATTTCTGAGAATCTGATTCGGTATAGACGTAACTTGATATTTTTTTGAGTCACTTTTCTGTATCTTCTATTTCTTCTACTGCAACAAATATACTATGAGGAAGTTCTTCTTTCAGCTCCATAAAGAGTTTTTCTCGAATGATTTCAGAAATTCTAAAATAAATATTTTGCTTGGTATAATAATCTTCAGAGAAAAGCATTGGTCCAACTTCTAGATGATCTTTGATAGATTCAACAAGTGGTTTAAATCCAGTAAAATCAAAACTCGAAATTTGGAATATATTTTCTCATTCAGGTATTTGTATAACAGCTTGTAAATCTAGCTTGGTATACACTGTAAAAACTGGCTTTTGAACTTTTTGCATTATGTCATCTATGTATTCTTCTTCTGCTCCTCTTGGCCTTGAGCTATCAACGAAATAGAGAACCATATCAGCATCATTGAGACTTGAGAGTGCTTGAGAATTTACTTGTTCATTAAATTTTTTTTGAGATTCATGTATTCATGGAGTATCAAAAAATATAATTTGAGCCTCTTCATCATTATAGATTGCTAATATCTTGTTTCGAGTCGTTTGAGGAATATGACTCGTAATAGCAATTTTTTCCCCAATAAGCGTATTAATAAAGGGAGATTTCCCTACATTTGGACGTCCTACAATAGCAACATACCCAACTTTTTTACTTCATAGGTCTGTTGTATTATCTAGGATGTCTTGTAAATTGAGTTCTTGCATAGGTACAGTAATTTATAAAGCATATAAATTAATACTCTCCAATTTTTTACACATGTCAATTTTCTTTTGACAATCAGGTCCAATTCTATACAATTCGCTTGCTTTTTCATAAAGCATATTTTATATCCTTCTTTGTGCTTCAGATACAAAGATGTAATCCATAGGAACTATATGACAAACTATGAATGTATGATGATTCTTAATCCTACTGTAGGAGAAGAAGCAATCACTAGCAGTATTGATGCTGTTAAAAAAGCGCTCACTGATGTGGGAGCAACTCTTGGAAAAGAGGACGTATGGGGAGAAAAGAAAATGGCATACAAAATCAAGAGTTCAGATACTGGATACTATATCCTCCTTAAGCTTGAAATTGATGGGAAAAATCTTAAAGGTCTTACTACAAATATGAATCTCGATAAAAATCTATGGAGATATATGTTCGTTAATCTTGATGCTTAATTCATTACTCACGACCCATGAGAACTATAAATAAAGTCATCCTTATCGGAAATGTGACTCGAGACCCTCTCGTGAAAACAACTGATAATACTAAAAAAATTGCGATGTTTACTATCGCTACAAATAGATACTATAAGACCAGTGATGGACAGGAAAAATCAGAAGCTGAGTTTCACAATTGTGTTGCTTGGGGAGCGCTTGCAGAACGAGTAGAACAATTTCTTACAAAGGGGAAACTTGTATACATCGAAGGAAGACTCAAAACAAGAATCATTGATAAAGACGGTGGAGAAAGAATCTATAAAACAGAAGTTGTAGCTGGAAATATAATATTTCTCAATAAGAAAAGTGATTTTGATGATATCTCATCAGAAGAAACTGACTCTATTGATATGCTCGATGACCTTGATGATGATAGATTTTAATCACTCACAATTTTCCGATTTAGGAAATAAAAAATATATATTTTAATACTGCAACTATGGCAATTGAAAAAAAAGCATGTCCTCTTGAAGGCATCACAATAGACTACAAAGATGTAGAACTTCTCAAAAAATATACAACGAAGTTCGGTAAAATTGTACCTCGATATTACAGCTGAGTTTCTCTTAAAAACCAAAAGAAACTTTCTCAAGCAATTAAACGAGCAAGAATTATGGCTCTTCTCCCATTTGTGAAATCATTTGATCCTAACTTAGAAGGGTAATCCGCTTTAAGTAAAAAAACCTCAATTTTATAATTGAGGTTTTTATTAATCTGAAAATGGTACAGCATCAAGTGGTTCAGCTAAGCCAGAAAATGGAAGATCCTCTCACATTTGTTGAAAATATTCTGCTTCAATTAAGAGAAAGTATCTTAGGTATAATTTTGGATACATTTTCCAGTCAGAAAAATCTGATTTAACAAATCTTACAAGTATATCATGAAATGAAAGTCAGTCTAAGATTGAATTATCTGATATATTTAATGTAGCCTCTAATTCCATCCATCAATATTTTTCAGCATTCAGTCTAAAACTTTGTAGCTTTTTAAATTCATTTTTAGTTAATATTGAATTTTCTTGAGATAAAACTATATCTTCAATATCTTCAGGAAGCATAAAAATATCTGAAATTTTTTCACGGGCGATAACTCAAACTCTTTGAGAACATTCTCAGAATGTATCTTCTAGAAGTGGGGCACAATCTTCAGTTTCAAAGAGTATCATCATTCAATCATAGCTATGTTGTTGCGATAAGTCGAGCATAAATTTTTATTTGAATTAATTTTTCTTTCTTTTTTCTTCTATATAATAAGTCATTTTTATTATTTCTTCTGATACATTTCTTACTTGATCTAAGAGTGTTTGTATTTGTTCATCACAAGTCACCGTTTCATGACATTCTTGAAGTATATCTTTGACTTGTTGCTGCATCGTTAAGATTGATATCATTGCCGCGATTACTTGAGAATTCTCAAAATCATCTCTTTTTTCTCGAGCACCAGCTATATTTACAACATTATCTCACATAGAATTTAAACTAAAATTTAATTATTTCTCATAATTTAATGAATTAGTCAATTTTTACAAATCTTTTTCTTGCATTTGGGCATTTTATCCCTATAATCCACGCGGTTTAGAAACTCTCAAAAAGCTGGGAGTATTTATTTTTTATATTTACCTGTATGTCATTTAGAAATATTGCGATAATTGCCCATGTAGATCACGGAAAAACTACACTAGTAGACGAACTTCTGAAAGCTGCTGATGGATTTGATACTCGAGTTGGAATTGCTGAACGAGCCATGGATTCAAACGCTCAAGAACAAGAAAGAGGTATTACTATTTATGCGAAGAATACTTCGATTAATTATAAAGGAAATAAAATCAACATCGTTGATACTCCTGGTCATGCTGACTTTGGTTCTGAAGTAGAACGAGTACTGAGAACCGTAGATTCTGTATGTCTTGTCGTTGATGCGTATGAAGGACCTATGCCTCAAACAAAATTTGTACTCAAAAAATCACTTGAACTCGGTCTTCACCCTATTATTGTTCTCAATAAAATGGATAAACCTTCAGCAAGAGCTGATTGGGTTATTGACCAACTTTTTGACTTATTTGTACAACTAGGAGGTTCTGACGAACAATTAGAAAACCTCAATAATCCTGTATATGCAATTGCTCGAGAAGGTCTCGCTTGGACGAATGATCATCCAGAACAAAAAGATATCACTCCTCTTCTTGATTACATCATGCAACATGTTCCTGAGGCTAAAAATGATGAAACAGCTCCACTCAAGATGCAAATAGCAAATCTTGGATATGATAACTTCTTAGGAAGACTTGGAATTGGTCGAGTATATGACGGTATTGTAAAAGTTGGTCAAGAAGTTGTTGTTACTTCAAATGAAGGAAAACAAAGAAAATGAAAAATTACAGATATTCTCACAAATAATGGACTAGAAAAAGTAAAAGCTACTGAAGCATTTGCTGGTGATATTATCACTATTGCAGGTATTCCAGATATTTTCGTTGGTGAAACAATCGCAGCAAATGCTGATGTTGAACAAATGCCACCTATTACTATTGACGAACCAACACTAAAAATGGAATTCCTCGTAAATAATTCTCCATTTGCAGGACGAGAAGGAAAATTCGTAACGTCACGACAAATCAGAGATAGACTTGAAAAAGAACTTGAAACCAATGTTGGACTTAAAATCGATTTTGAAGAAGGTGATAATTATTCAGTGTCAGGAAGAGGTGAACTTCATCTTTCAGTCCTTATAGAAACAATGAGACGAGAAGGTTTTGAACTTCAAGTTGGAGCTCCAGTCGTAATTATGCATGAAAAAGATGGGAAAAAACTTGAGCCTCTTGAACGAGTGAATATCTCAGTTCCAGCTACATCTGCTGGATCAGTTATTGCTGAACTTGGAAAAAGAAAAGGAGAAATGATAAATATGTTTGATGAAAACGGGATTACAAATCTAGAATTCATGGTTCCAACTCGAGGACTTCTTGGTTTCAAATCAGAATTTACAACGATGACAAAAGGAGAAGGTCTTCTTTCATCAGCTTTTGAAGAATATGTTCCTCATAAAGGGAAAATTGAAAAAAGAGCACGAGGATCTATGATTTCTATGGAAAATGGAAATGCAATGGCATACTCAATCTTTAATCTTCAAGATAGAGGAACAATCTTCATTAAACCTCAAACTGAATTATACGAAGGAATGATTCTTGGAGAATCTTCAAAAGATCAAGATCTTGCAGTAAACGCAACAAAGAATAAAAAACTTACAAACGTTCGAGCATCTGGTACGGATGAAGCACTCAAGCTTACTCCACCAAAACTTATGTCTCTTGAAGAAGCTATCGACTATATCTCTAATGATGAATATGTTGAAGTTACTCCTCTCTCAGTAAGACTTCGAAAGAAATGGCTTACAGAAGGTGAAAGAAAAAGAAATAAAAGTAATGGGTAATTAGAAATAAAAAAACTCTCCAAATATGGAGAGTTTTTTTTGACACAAACTAATCTATAAATATACTCTATATATTAACAAATAATAATATATTAATATGTATAAAGAAATACTTCAAAAGTCTGGTGAGGTCAGCAAGATTATGGATATCTTGTCACACGAAAAGAGGCTTGCTATGCTCTGCCTATTAAGCGAAGGAGAAAAGAATATTGCTGAGTTAACTGAGCTTCTTGAGATCTCGCAGTCTTTGGTCAGCCAGTTTGCCCTGAAGATGAAGGACCAGAATATTCTGGAGAGTCGAAAAGATGGAAAAGAAGTCTTTTACGCGGTAAAAGATAAAAAAATACAAGAGCTTATGTGAGCTCTCAAAAGTATATATTGCTAATACAACTTATGAAAGAACAAATAATCCTCGACGTGCGAAGCCACGAAGAGTACAATCAAGAACACATCAAAGGTTCTATCGATATGCCACTCTCCTATATAGAATCACGAGAAGAAAAAGTCGCAAAACTCCTGAAAGGGAAACAAGTCCTCATTATGTGTCGAACTGGATGAAGAGCGGAACTCGCTCTGCAAATACTCGCTCCACATGCTGAAATAGAGAGCCTTAAGGTGTATCCAGGTGGAATACTAAAATACAAAACTGAATATCCAGATGAAATAATGACTTGAAAAACGAGCACTCGAATTCCGATTATGAGACAAGTACTTATTGCAGCAGGTTCGCTGGTACTTACATTTTTGTTACTTTGATATTTCATTAATCCAGCGTTCCTATTATGAGTCATATTTGTGAGTGGATGACTCATGTTCTCAGGAATTTCTGGAAACTGCCTCATGGCAACAATACTCTGAAAAATGCCTTTTAATCAATAATATTAATTACTATGAAAAATACTATACTCTTTCGTCAACTTCTTGACTACGAAACCAATACCTATACTTATATCATTGCTGACGCTGATACACTTGAGGCAGTCATCATAGACCCTGTCTACGAAATGGCAGACAGAGATGAGAAACTTATCAAGGAGCTTTGACTCACGGTGAAATATTTTCTTGATACGCATGTGCATGCCGACCATATAACTGGAAGTTCTGAACTCAAAGAACGACTCGGAACTGGACAAATCTGAGTGGGAGAACAAAATAAAGGTATTTCACATAATGACCTCTTTCTCAAAGATGGAGAAATACTCACCGTTTGAAATATACACATAAAAGTACTCGAAACTGCTGGCCACACTGGTTGATGTGTCAGTTATGTGATAGATGATATGGTTTTTACTGGTGACCTCATATTTGTTAGAGGTTCAGGAAGAACAGATTTCCAATCTGGTTCAAACCAAAAAATGTTCTATAACGTGAGAGAAAGGATTTTTACCCTTCCTAATAGTACAAAAATATATCCTGGTCATGATTATAATGGAAATATGTCAAGTACCGTTGGGGAAGAAAAACTCTATAACCCAAGACTCAAAGAAGCAAATAACTATGAGGATTTTGAGACTATTATGAAGAATCTTAAACTTCCCTATCCAAAAAAACTCGAAGCCAGTCTTCCTGCGAATATGAAGTGTGGACATAGATGTGGATAATAAAAAAAGAACTCATATGAGTTCTTTTTTTATTATGCAATCGAGAGTTTTCACAGTGTATTTTCCTGCCAAAGCTTTAGTCATTCAAGAGAACTTAGTGAAAACTTCGTATCTACTTCTTGTCCTTGGAGTAAAATATATATACTCACTATTCATGGTTCCTGACTTGCGAGAAAGTCTTTGAGTGCGTGAATTTGTTCTATTTTCGTTCCAGATGGTATCTCAAGTACAAATTTAGTGAGTACATCTGCATTGTCATTTTTTTCAGCTTTTTCGAATTTGTTCACCGCTATTTTTCATTCTAATTCATTTTCGAATTCTGGACTCTCTAGCTTTATATCATTTGAAATATTCTCAGATTCAGTTTCTTCATTTTGATTCTCAGTTTCTGTTTTATTATCTTCCACTGGAGTGAGCACAGGACTTTCTTTCACTAAAAAAGTTCTTTTATGTGAATCTAGGAGTCCCATATCTCTCGCTTGTTCTCGGACTTGTGTGACCGAAGCTGCGATAATACTTCGAACATAGAGATTTTTTCGTCAATAATCAAAATTTACTCAGAGCATTCATTCAGCTATGATTATTTTTCCTATAGAAACAAGGTCTTTAAATTTATCATAATCCTTATTGAATATGGTCACTTCAAAATCATAATCAAATCCTTCACATGTCAGAAATAGCATATTTTTTCCAGTTTTCGTGATGACTTTTCTCATATCTATAATGACTCCAACAGCAGCAATTTGTTGTTTTTGAAGGTCTTCTTTAAATTTATCAGGATTTTCATCATGTTTAATTTTGAGTTCAGAGAGAGAAGCTTTGAGATTCTTTGTACTACGAGAGCGTCTTTGACAGTAGAGCTTGAGTGAATCAAGTGGATGACCTGAAACCATATACCCAAGTACTTCTTTTTCACCAAAAAGTTTTTGTTCATAACTCAGTGGAGTCACTTCTTGGAGTTTGATACTATCATCAAAGTCAGAAAGTCCCGTGTCAAACATCCCCATTTGAGCTGATGATTCTTTTTTAAGTTCATTTTTTGAGGCTCTCACAATTTCATCAATATTACATAGAAGTGTGTTTCTCTCTCAAAATATATCCATAGCTCCTGCATAAATAAGAGCTTCGAGCGATTTTTTCCCTAATGTTTCTCTTCCACCACGTTTAATGAAGTCTTGCAAGTCAGCAAAGACTCACTCTTTTCTTGCAGCAAGAATTGCATCAATTGGTCCATCTCCGAGTCACTTAATGGCTTTTAATCCAAAACGGATGTGAGAATCATCAATATAGGTAAAATGCTTGAGAGATTCATTAATATCTGGTCTCATAATCTCGATTCCATTTTGCTGTGCTTCTCCAACTTCAAGCACGATTCTCTCCATGTTTTCTTCATCAGATGTCATCATTGAGGTCAGAAACTCTGTTCTGTAATGTGCTTTTAGGTAGGCTGTTTGATATGCAATAAGGGCATAACAGGCAGCGTGAGATTTATTAAATGAATAGTTGGCAGCAGGCTGAATCATTTCCTCATAAATATAGCGAGAAGTTTCAGGTTTATAGCCTTTAAAACTCGCTGACTTTGTAATAAATTCTTTTTTGAGAGCTTCAATGACATCGAGCTTCTTTTTTCAAACTCAACGTCGAAGAAGGTCTGCCTCTCCTAAAGAGAATCACGCCATATATTGTACAATAAACATAAGTTGTTCTTGGTATACCGCAATACCATAACTCACATCAAGGATTCGTTTCAAGTCTTCTTCAAGTTTCCGTTTTTCTTCTTCTATTTCTGTACCTGAATATTTTTTTTCTAAAATAGCTCTGAGATCATCGGTCATATACTTGATTTCCTCCCGACCAAATTTACGGTTGATATAGGTTGGGATATATGCCAAAGGACCTGGTCGATAGAGTGACACCATCGCGATGAGATCTTCAAAACTATCTGGAGCCAAATCTTTGAGGTATTTTCTCATACCATCAGATTCAAATTGAAACACACCCGTAGTATCTCCATCGGCAAATATCTTGTAGACAGATTGGTCATCCATGGCAACATCGAGTATATTTACCTTTACACCTTTTGAAGACTCTATAATTCTCTGAGCACGTTGGATAATTGTGAGGTTTCGAAGTCAGAGGAAGTCCATCTTCAGAAGTCCAAGATCTTCGAGTGGATAAGCGCTATATTGAGTTACTATAGCTGCAGCATCTTTTGGAGGATGAGCCAAAGCCGTAAAATTCGTCATAGCTTGTGGTGCAATAATCACCGCACAGGCATGCACTCAGAGTTGTCGAACATTTCACTCAATCTTGAGAGCATTGTCTATAATTTGCTTGTATTTTGGTCTGCTTCCATCATTATATGCTGCATTAAATTCTGGAGAATCTTCAAGTGCTCAGGTCAGTTTCGTTCCTGGTTTCTCTGGTATGAGTTTCACAAGTTCATTCATTTCAGAAAATGGAACTCACATCACCCTTCCTACATCCTTCACTGCAGCTCTTGCAGCAAATGTCCCAAAAGTACATATTTGAGCTACTCGGTCTGCTCCATATTTTTGTCGACAATATTCTACCACTCTGTCTCTTTCACTATCAGCAAAATCTGTATCTATATCAGGCATAGAGATACGAGCAGGATTCAAGAATCGTTCAAATAGTAGGTCATATTTAAGAGGATCGATGTCTGTTATTCCTGTCAAATATGCCATGAGACTCCCTGCCGCTGAACCTCTTCCAGGTCAAACTGGAATATCATTTTTGCGAGCCCAACCAATATAATCAGCTACAATAAGAAAATACGCATTAAATCACATCTCGTGTACTACTACTAGTTCATATTCAAGACGTTCTATTTGATCTTGTAATTCTTGTTCAAAGGAGGCAAGAATTTCTTTTTTTCTATTTGAATAATAGGTCAAAGAGAGATCTTTCAGTTCTTCAGGTGAAGTTTCTGTCAGTGCTTTTGAAAGTCACGGCATATCTGTTTTTTGGACGAGTTCAAAGAGCATTTCTTCGGAAATATCTCTTTTATATCTCCAGTTAATCCCAGCGTATGACAAATATCTCAAATACCATTCATCAGAAGAGAGTATTTTTTTTGGAGTATTTCAAGGATTTTGTTTTTGAAATTCTTGGGCTTTTTCAAAAAGAATCTGCATTTCGTCTGGGAGTTCAAAGGTTGGAATAAGGACTCCTCCCGTTTCAATCGTGATATTAATCATATCAGCAATTTTCTGTGTATTTTCAAGGGCTTCTGGAATATATCAAAAAATCTCCGTCATCGACTCTTCACTCAGTAAACTATAATCTCCGGCAGTGAGTGTAGGCCTATCTGGATTCTCTATTTCATGTCATGTTCCAAGAGCCATAATAACATCTTGGGTCATTTTATCGTCAACATTGACATAATACGAATTTTGACAGGCAACAACTGGAATAGCATAATTATTATGTAATTCTACCATCTTATCAGTAACAAGTGACTGTTTTGGTATATCATGATGATACAAAAGTTCAAGAAAGTAATTTTCGACTCAAAAGATATCTTGGTACAATTTAATTCTCTCAAGGATATCTTCGTCACTTTTTCCTGACAAAATATAATACGGTATTTCACCTCCAATAGGACCTGAAAGAGCAATAATCTCTCCAGCATATTTCTTTATCTCAGAAATATCAATAGATGGAACTTGTCATGGATTATTCAAAGATGCTTCAGATACCAGTCGAATCAGACTCTTGTATCATTCTCCTGATTTTGCGAGCAACACGAGCTTATGGTTGAGTCTTGCATCTGTTTCTGACTTCGTATAAATCTCTGCTCATAAAATAGGCTTAATTCCTTCAGCTTCACAGGCTTTGTAGAGCTCGTGTCATCCGTGAAGATTCCCTGTATCGGTCAATGCAATAGCTTTCATTCCAAGCTCAATAGCTTTTTTAACGTAATCTTTTGGTTTTGGAAGACCTTCTAAAATTGAATAATGTGAATGTGTGTGAAGATGAACAAATGACATATTTTTTTGATTAAAATTCTTTCTTCCAGTGTATTTATTTTTGTGAAAAAGGCTACGGCAATTATACTCTTTTATGTTAATAAAATATTAAAAACTATGAACTCTCACATACCAGAATCTTGGACAGAAATAATAGAACCAGAAACAAAAAAAGAATACTTTCAAAAAATTAAACATTTCTTAGAGTGAGAAATATCTGCTGGAAAGACTATTTATCCAAATCCAAGCAATATTTTTGCAGCCTTTGAAAAAACTTCTCTCTCAAATCTCAAAGTTGTTATCCTTTGACAGGATCCTTATCATGGAGCATCACAAGCTCACTGACTCAGTTTTTCTGTACAAGATGGTATCAGAGTACCTCCGAGTCTCAGAAACATCTATAAAGAGCTTAAAATGGAATATCCTGAATATGAAATTCCTTCGTCTTGAAACTTAGAGTATTGGGCAGAACAATGAGTACTGCTCCTTAATAGTATTTTAACGGTAGAAGCTTCAAAACCAGCGAGTCACTCAAGGATATGATGGTCTACTTTTACTGATACTGTCATACAAAAAATCTCAGAGTCTCAACGATGAATTATATTTGTACTCTGGGGCAATTTCGCTCGCTCAAAAAAAGTGCTCATTGATGAATCTAAACACTGTATTCTAGAATCTCCTCACCCATCTCCCTTTTCAGCTCATACTGGTTTCTTAGGAAACGGACACTTCACAAAAATTAATGAAATTTTAAGACAAGAGTGAAAAGAAGAGATTTGGTGGTAACAGCTGTAGCCTCTTTTGAAAAGGAGAGAGTTCAAGGGTGAATTCTTTTATTTATCTGTCATTCTCCAGACTCATGTCCAATCTGATGCTGGAGGATTCTTTTGAAATCCAGAACATCTCTCAGCATAATACTGAGATGGAGCATCTCACAAGTTTGCAAGTTCTCTAAATAGGGCTTGAGCTTCAATAAATTTTTTTTGAGTGTAGAGGTGTCGAGCTTCTGAAAATTTTTGTATTTGGAGAGCTTTATCTTCTGCTAACTCTCATTTACGAGTCAGTAACTCATAAATTTTCACTGAGATATCTTTTCACTTTACCTGTATTTCATCAAGAAATCTATATTCAAATGATTCATAGGTGTCTTCGTAAACTGTTTCACTCACACATATAAGTGTCCCATAATATTTGTTTGCTCCTTCGAGTCTAGAAGCGAGATTAATATTATCTCATAGAGCTGTAAAACTCATCTTTTTTCAAAGGGCTCAGATATTTCCAATAATTGCTTTTCCACTATGAATCCCAATTCTCACTCTCAGACTTCTTTGTAGTTTTTCTTTCCATTCTAGATTAATATTTTCTATAGCTTCTTGATGAATAAGTGCTGTGGTGCAGGCTCTCATAGAATCATCTATGGTATCTTGCTGTTTTGAAAATGCTCCCCATAAGGCCATGATAGCATCACCTTCAAATTTATCAACGTATCATTTTTGATCCATGATGCTCTCCGTCATTATCGTTAAGTATACTCTGAGAAAAGCGACAAGCTCTGTCGCAGTAAGTACTTCACTCAGGCTCGTAAATCATTCTATGTCTGAAAAAAAACAAACAAGATTCTTTTCTTGACCATCAAAATCTATACTTCCATCTTCATCAAGGATTTCCGCAGCAATATGACTTCAAACATATTCACTGAGTGCTTTATTAAGTTTTTGTTTATTTTTATCTTCTATAAGATATTTCATAATATTAGCTACCAGAATCGAGAGAATGAGTGAAAAAATGATTTCAGTCGGAAAGTTGAGTATAAGATTAGTTCACAGTAATATACTCACTGGAATAATAATCCAGAATATAAGTATGATTAAAAAGTTTCCAGTAAGCAGTAAGCGAGATGAAGCTGAAAGATTTAAGGAAACTGAAAGAATAACTATGAGAAAAATGAGTACCCATTCAAGTGTTGGATCAAAGTACATCATAAAACTCTTTGTCAGAAGTGTATTGAGTATATTTGCGTGAATATTTACTCAATATTCATATCCATTTGGGGTAAAAAAGTTATCTTTGAGGCCATCAGCCGTAGGACCTATGAGTATGATTGAATCTCTAAAATCAATGTCCTTGCGAAGTGTTTCAAAATTATCAGTGTCATATACATCTGACAAGGAAACTCGAGTAAAAGAATTCTCTGGAATAAAATTGATAAGAATCTCTTGAGAATTTTTTGAAGCTAAAGGAAAGAGGTAATCATCGGAAAGTGAGTAGTATTTGTCTTGGTAATTTCAGATATTTTCTCTTGTAGAACTTCAGTACATATAATCATAAAAATTCCTAAGAATTCGAATAGTAAAGTGTTCAAAAGTATTTCCTGAATAATCACTTATTTTGGGTGAAAAAGAATACACTGTTTTATTTGAATATTCAACATTTGGTGCGAGAAATCCATCGTCATATATGAACTCTGGTATAAGTTCTATCGGTGTCTCTATCACACCTTGTGAATCTGTAGCATTTCATAGAACAACTGACGCTTCAGAATTTTTGAGGGATTGAATAAAAATTTCATCTTCATTCGGTGATGTAGCATCTAAAAATAACATATCAAATGCAATGACACTAATATCTTCTTTGTTGAGATTTTCTATCACCTGAGCGTAGACTGAGCGAAGAAATGGAAATGAACCTATGGACTCAAAACTTTTTTCATCAATTTCTACTATAATAATATGTGGATTTGCTGTAACTCAGAGAATTTCATTTTTTACTGTATAATACTCATTTTGAATAGTTTTATTGAGAACTCTGAAAAGTGAGCTACATGCTAATAAAACTACGATAATAAAGAGAGAGAGTAGTACCGTTAAGAGATTTGTATTTTTAAAAATATGTTTCATCCTTGTATTTATCTACGAATTTGATCTATAAGAGACTGTGTATCATTGAGAAAATCTTTTACCTTCCCTTCAGCGGCATTTTTTATGCCATCAAGAGAGGGAATTTCTGGCATTTGAAAACTTGCAGGAAGCAGAGATTCTAATTGTTGAAATTGGTCTTGGTATTCTGTAAGTTTTTCAGTAGGAATTTTATTGAGTGTTGCAGAAAAGAAGTTCAAATCAATATTTTGAAGTCTTGTTTTATTTTCAGCAAGGAAATCTATACTTTGTTGAATTGCTTGTTCATTTCACGAAGCTATCAGTGTATCAATATCAAATGCACTGGAACGAACGAGTTGTTCTTTTTCAAGTTCATTATCTCAAAGAGCAATTAATGCTTTTTTATAAAATATTTTTCTTTTATAAAATTCATAGTCTCAAGCTCAGACAAAGTTAAAATCTTGATATCTTGAAAGTACAGCCTTATAGACTTTTTCTCTTTTATTTTCAGATATATCTGCTATGGTATTTTCTACAATTTCATAGCTCTCTGCTGTATCTAAATCATAGAGGAGTCTATAACTTGGTGATATCCAAGCTCTCAGCTTATCATAAAGTGATTTGTTTCAGATAGAATCTTGAAGTACTTTTTTAAGCTGATCAAAATATACAGAGTCATAAGATTCATTTATCTGTCTCCAAGTCGTATCTTGAAAATTGTTTACAAACTCTCAAATATCAATAAGAGAAAATGTAGAAATTTTTAAAGGATTATCTTCTTCTAATATAAGTACTTCTCCACTCTGTTTCTGAAGAGTAATTTGATGGTCGGTAACATTTACGTAATCTGCATCAAGATCCACATTAAAAATCGTTCCCCGAACTCAGGCTTCAATTCATGAAAAGTTTTGAGTAAAAGATGAATCTTTTCAAATAAAAGATACGACATTAGACCACGTTTTTCAAGCAAGAAGCTCAAATGAGATATTTATATTTGTATAGTCTCTAGAAATCTGGTTTTGTTCAATAGAAATCTTTGTATTCCCTCAAAGTCGAGTTAAACTACCATCTCACCATTCAATGACCGCTAAACTCTCATCTCAAATAACATGAATTTTATCTCACGAATTTAAAATATTTTTTGTATCTTTTTGTATTCTTATCTCATTAATGCTTGCGTTCCCTTGAATAAGAGTAAGGTATGAATTCGCATCAACATTACTATTTGAATAGGCCATAAAAACCTGGGAAAAAACAATAAGTACAATTATTGAAATAACTGCGAGAATAAATTTATTTTTTATCTTTTTCATTATACTATTTCTAATACTAAAATTTTGAATACACTCTTTCAATCCTAGCATACAAAATCTCTTTTTACAAGAAAAATGAAAAAACGTTACACCTTTATAATCCTGCTTATAGTTATGCTCTATTTGATATTTTTGGTACTCAATTATAAATATAGAGAATATAGGGTATATCTTTCCATTCAACAACTGAATCAAAACAATGAATTATTTTTAGGTGAGATTAAAGAAGCCCAAGAAATTCTAGAAAACAAAAGCACTCTGGCATATAAAAATAAAATACTAAAAGCTCAACAATGACTTAAAAGTCCTGGAGAAGAAGTTATATTTCTTATAAGTGAAGAAAAATATAATAAATATACACAAGAAAGAAATAATAATCCAAATCAGATTCAGGCTACTCCAAATTTACTTGAAGAAGATAGTCTCATACAAACTATGACTATATATCAAAGATGGATATATCTCATATTTTGAAAAGATATACGATAAAAAAACTCCTCTTAAGAGGAGTTTTTTTTATAGATCTGAGAAATCAGCAGGAAAATCATCGAGTGACTCTGGCTGAGAAGTATTATAATTAGTAGTGCCGTCTGAGGAACTTCCAAAGATTTTATTTCCTATTTCTTCAATTTTTTGAAAAATTCTTTGAGGCTTTGCATATTTTTCAACATCTAATCCAAGAAGTCTTCAAAATACAGGAAAGAGAAATATAGTAAGAACTGTTACTACCACTCAAATTACAGCAAAACGTATAGTATTAATTGCTGGTTTAATTTTGTCATCTTTTCCTCCGGAAAGTATAAGAAGCAAACCACCCCATAAAATAAATATTATAGAAAGTAGTCATGCAGCTAAAACAAATAAAGAAATTGTAAGAAGAATAAATTCACCAAAATCCATTCTTGCTTCAAATATCGATCACGTTTCGTTTATTGCGTATACTGTTGAATATAACATATTTTTACATTAATACTAGGAACTAACATCCATATTCTACTCGTGTTCTAAAACTTTCAAAGTTATTTTTTTACCGATCTTCATTCATTGAAGTCTAAGAATTGATCTAAGAGCGTTGACCGTACTTCATTTCTTTCAAATAATAATTCACATATCATCCAAATGTACTTGAAGTGTGAGCAAAGTTCAGAGTTCGTCATCTTTCTTTTCTATTTGTATTTGATCAGGATGCTCTACTATATTTTCTACAACATATTGTAAGAAATCTACTTCTTGCATATATAATATTTAAAAAATAATAAAAATACTACTGAGGTACATTACAGTAGTAGTTTGAAATTAGAGAGAAATTTTGTTAGCTTCCATAAGTTTCACAACTCTTGGAGAAAATTGAACTCCATGAGAAGCATAAGTTTTAACTTTATCAAGATCTTTAATTTTAAATTCTTTAGAAAAAGGATTATAAAATCAAAGTACTTCTTTATAACCATGTTTAGAAGCTGCTGTATGTTCAGTAAGAACAATTCTGAAAAATGGCATATTCTTTTTTCCAGCTCTTGAAAGTCGTATTTTTAACATAAGGTATGAGAGAATGAATTAAATCTTTGTTGTATAAATGGTGCCCAGACCGGGGATTGAACCCGGACTCCCGAGGGAACAGGATTTTAAGTCCTGCGTGTCTACCAATTCCACCATCTGGGCATGAGGAGAAAAGGAACTTTAAGAAAAAAGTCTATACAATTCCTTTTTTCTTAAGTGTTTTAAGACCTTTCGCAGAAACTCGTATTCTATATATGAGACCTGTTGTAGGATCAGTAATATTTTTATAGAAAAGATTTGGATAAAATTTTCTTTTCGTAGCTCTAAGAGAATGACTTCGTCTATTTCCAACGGCCGTTTTTTTCCCTGTTATTTCACAAACTCTAGACATGATATTTTTTTATAACTGAATAATAAATTACGCTTTGATTTCTATACCAACTCCACTAGGAATTGAGACACCTTGTAGTAGTTCAAGTGTTTTAGGTGTATATTCTTGTATTTCTACAAGTCTTTTATGTCTTCGTATTTCAAATTGTTCTCTTGCATCTTTATTTACAAAAGTTGATCTGTTTACAGTAATTTTTTCAATTTTTGTAGGAAGAGGAATTGGTCAAACAACAACAGCACCAGAATCTCGAGCTATTCCAACGATTTTACTTACTGCATCATCTAAAAGTCTGTGATCAAAGGCTTTTATACTAATTCGTATCTTCTGTGTATCTTTTTTTGCAGCCATAGCTTTCACTGGTAAATAATAATTAAATTTTTTTTAAGATATTTCCTAACTTACTTCTTCAAGCCTTTACTTGAAGAAGCACTGTTAGACTATATATTCAAATTACTTGAGTATTTTTGCAACAACACCAGAACCAACTGTTCGACCACCTTCTCGGATTGCGAATCTAAGTCCTTCTGACATGGCAATAGGTACTTGTAAGTCTACTGTCATTTGTACGTTATCACCAGGCATTACCATTTCAACTCCAGCAGGAAGTTCGATATCACCAGTAACATCAGTAGTTCTAAAGTAGAATTGTGGTTTATACCCTTTGAAGAAAGGAGTATGTCTTCCACCTTCATCTTTAGAAAGGATATATACTTCAGCTTCAAATTGAGTATGTGGAGTAATAGATTTAGGTTTTGCAAGTACTTGACCTCTTTCAACGTCATCTCTTTCAATACCTCTGATAAGAAGACCAGCATTATCACCAGCTTCACCTCTTTCTAATTGTTTGTGGAACATTTCTACTCCTGTAACAGTAGTAGTTTTTGTATCTCTAATACCAACGATTTCGATAGTATCACCAACATTGATAACACCTTGTTCAATTTTACCAGTAACTACTGTACCTCGACCTTTGATTGAGAATACATCTTCAACTGGCATAAGGAAAGGTTTTTCAAGATCTCTTTCAGGAACTGGTACGAATTTTTCAATTTCTTCAAAAAGTTCAACGATTGTTTTAGCACCAAATTCTTTATCCATATCAGTAGGATTTTCAAGTGCAACAAGACCTGAACCTCTGATTACTGGAGTATCATCTCCAGGAAAATCATATTTAGAAAGAAGATCTCTGATTTCCATTTCAACAAGGTCAGTCATTTCATCATCACCTCCCATCATATCACATTTGTTGAGGAAAACAACGATGTAAGGAACACCTACTTGTCTTGAAAGAAGAATATGTTCTCTTGTTTGAGCCATAGGTCCATCAGTAGCAGCACAAATAAGGATAGCAGCATCCATTTGAGCAGCACCTGTAATCATGTTCTTAACATAATCGGCATGTCCTGGACAATCAACGTGAGCGTAATGTCTGTTAGCAGTTTCATACTCTACGTGAGAAGTATTAATAGTAATACCTCTTGCTCTTTCTTCTGGAGCATTATCTATAGAAGCAAAATCTCTTACTCCTTCACCACCACCGTACAGTCCATTGAGTACAACTGAAATAGCTGCTGTAGTAGTAGTTTTACCATGGTCAACGTGACCAATGGTACCGATATTCATATGTGGTTTAGATCTATCAAAAGCCATATTCGAAATAATTATAAATTTAAAATCAAAAACGTGTGTCCAATGTAGTAAAAATTAACAAAAAATCAATATTAACTTCTTGCTTTTTTTACTTTCTTTTCTATCAATTCTTTCGCTCTTCTGAGTTTTTTATGTGCATGTCCTGTTAATCTTGGCATAATCTATATTTTGTTAGGATTTATTCCATATTTTTTTAACTTGATCATTACTATAGCCATGGCATTTTGAAGCCATTTTGTTTCTCCTTCAAACGCAAGACGTTTTTTCAAAGCTTGATAATGAGAAATTGCTTTTGCAACTTTTCATCCTGTAACTGGTCATTTCTTGTTTACTGAGTAGTTTAATCTTCTCGGTCTCTTGTTCGATGGCATAATATCCAAGTATAGAAAAATATAAAAATGGTGGAGAATAGGAGAGTCGAACTCCTGACCTCTCGCGTGCAAGGCGAGCGCTCTAGCCAACTGAGCTAATTCCCCAAAAGTGCTTTGTTTTAAAATGGCGGGATCGACGGGACTCGAACCCGCGACCTCCGCAGTGACAGTGCGGCGCTCTAAACCAACTGAGCTACGACCCCATTTCAAGCCAAATTTGGCTTCTTTCGAAAACAAAGCGAGGGAATTATATAAAAAATTAGAGGTATTGCAAATAATTTTTCTGCTTTTTTAGTACAATTGATTTTTATAATGAAAAAGGAATAGTTACTTCTTTTTTATGTTCTGTAAAATAGTTATTTTTTTCAAGACTCGGTATATCTTTAATTCCAATTTTTCAGATATAGAGATCTCCAAGTTCTCACCCATTTTCTAAATAATCTTCAACTCAAAATAAACCGTTCACGTAAACAACATCTTTCATAAATACTCCTGACTTCGATGGATCTTGAAATCATCTTTTCAAACGAAGCATGAAATTAAAGACTCTTCCCCAATCATCGTCATAAAACTCTGCAAGATGTACCACAAGTTTTTTATATGAATGTTTTAGAGCAAATTGCACAAAATAGTATCTCTCAAAAATAGAGTAATATTTTTTATCATACGGTGTCAAAAATCTATTTTGATTATAAATAGCAATTCACTCATCCGTTTCTAAGTATCAAGCTGTACCAGAAGCAAGAATCTTAAATTGAGATTTTCTTCCATTAATCTTTCGAAGATAATGACCTTCTATTTCATGTGCTATAATAGAGCGCATTTCTCTCTTACCTACAATAGCATCTTTTTTAAACTGGAGAATGTCTCATTTCATAGAGAATCGAGAGGTTGATTCTGATTCTTTCATTTTTACTTTGATTCCATAAATATGATTAAATTTTTTCATATAATCTCTAATATCTTCATACTCAATAAATTCCTCTTCTTCACGAATGTTATCACGAGCTGAAATTCTCTCTTTCGATCTTTCAAAATTTTCTTGTACTATATCTCCAAAAACTTTTTGACTATAAAGTGTCATGTCTCCATGATTTTGTTCTTTAAAAGCGATAAGGAAATTAATTTTATTTTCTATTTCTTTTGCCTTCTTTTGGTAAATTTGAGCAAGTGGAATATCTGGAATTTCAATAGATTTCAGCTCCTTCTTAAGAGCAGCTAAATCAAGTGGTACTTCTCTATACGTAAACTTTGGGGTATAATCTCCTTGTTTTTCTACAAATATTTGCTTTTGTTCATCTAAATTAAGTGGGGTTACATATTTTAAAAGAAGCATTTTTTTATCAATTGCTACGAGTCTTGTATCAAGCGCAAGAAGTTGTGACTGATGAATCTTAGTAATAGCCGTATTACTTGCGGTAAGATTTCTTGTATTTTGAAGGAATGGATTTTCTCCTTTCTTGTACTTAAATGGATCAATAAGAAAACCTTTGAGACTACTTCTTCCAAGCAGCATCTTTTCTCCTTGTAAATCAGAGAGCTCAAAACGTAACATTTGAGGAATTCACAGTATTTCACATTCGAGTCGAAGTTTGGTTTTTTCTCAAAGAGGAATTTTAAGAATATCGACTACAAAAGAAGTATCTATTTTATTTTCTGATTTTCCAATATTTATATCAGCTATATAATTATACGTCTTTTCATTATGAATAATTTTTACATATTCTCTTGCTCATACAACTTTTTTACCCGAGAGTTCTGTAATTTTATCTTCAATATCTCACGAAAACAAATCTCTTCAAAGTCGTACTCACTTTTCAACCGAGCTAATATCTACCCCTTCTACTTTATCAAGACGGGTTCGCAAAGGAGCAAGATTTACATTTTGAATTTCAAGACCTGGACGAATATTTATTTCAAGAAGTAAAGGTCAAGAGACTTCATCTAATACGACATCACATCACAAAAACTTGATACCTGTAACTTTTTGAACTTGAATTGCAAGTGACAATATCTTATCCCATTCAGGTACAACTATTCATCGTACATCTCCAATCCCAGGAATGGTTTTAACTGTTTTTCCTTTTGAAGAAATATAGGTAAGTTTTCAAGTCCCAATATCGATTCCAACTGCACACGCTCAGCCGTGAATATTTGCTTTTCAGCCTGATTCTTTGGTAGGAATTCTCATCATTGCCATCACAGGAACCATGTTGTAAGCTATGATTCTAATATCTGGGAGTCCAAAAGTTCCAAAAAGCTCTATCTCTTTTGTAAGTATTATTTTTTTTTCTATAAGAACGGTATCTCTGCCTCATGATAAAGAGAAAAATCCATCCAGAATATAAATGAAATGCTCAGCCATTTCTTTTGGAGTAAATATTTCTCCTGTATTAGTCACAAAGTGACCGAGAGCATTTTGACTTTCTACAATCAAAATTCATTTTCATCCATATCAGTTATTTGGTTTTACAACAAAGGGAGTTTCATAGTTCTTTATAAGCATTGGATCAACTTCAGTATGTTTCTTGATAATCGCAAGTGTTTCAGGAACAGCAACGTTATGGGCAGAGAGAAATTTTTTGGTTCCGAGTTTAGAATCAGCTATCTTTTTAGAATCTAAAAAAGAAGCACCTTTGATGTAATGTAAATTTCTGGCATTTTGTCAGAGTAATCCATGAGATTTGAAAAACATGTGGGAAAATTATTTTTTTAAATATCTACGAGATGAAAAGAATCCACTCAATCAACCTACTGCAAGGAAAACAATAGCCTCAAGGAGTAAGACAAGTGCAAGATTTCAAGTATATACACCAGAAAAATTTGCGATTTGAAACAGATATTGGAGATTATCAATGAGGAGTAAAAAGAGAATTGTACTTATTGTAAAAGCCAGTGCTACATACATCATTCCCTGAAGAGAAAATGGTCCATAAATAAATATCTTACTCCCTCATACAAGTCTGGTAATGTAAATCTCATCTTTATAATAATAAATAAAGTTTCAAATAATTGAATACACAATTATGGCGATTGAAACTACAAATGTTAATATAATAATATAAAGCCCAAGCTGTAATACCGATAAAATACTAATAACATTTTCTATTCTCTCAAATTGTCTGGTATAGGTTGAAAAAAATGCACCTCCACTCTCTGCAGTTTCATTTTCTGTTAAAAGAAAGAGTTTATTCTCAATTATTCCGTTAAGATTTTCATACTCTGAAAGTGGAATGTTTTGAAGACTAATCGTTTCTGGGAGAGGGTTTTGCCTCTCTAGTATATTTACAAGTTCAGGATCCGTAGTTCTCAGCTCTTCTAGTACTTCATCTTTTGTTTTATATTTCACATCTATCGATGGAATAGCTCGCTTAATATCATTTTGCAAGTCAATTACCTCAACAGAATTTTTATCATAGGCATCGTCTAAATACAGAGATATAGTAAGTTTATCATTAATACTATCTATAATTCTAAAACTCACATCATGTAAAACTATCAATATATTTATAAAAAACATCAAGAGTGTGAGGATGAGAACCGATGAAGCAGAGAGAAAAGTATTTCTCATTATGTTTTTTGTAGCGTATTTGAAGAGTCGTGGAAACATATGGTAGAAGTTTTGAATATATGAAATAAGTGTAATTGTTTTGCATTTTTTTGCAAACGTAGAAAATTGAGAAATAGCTGCTTAAAAATCTTAAATGGTCAAGGAGTATATTTTGCTAGAAAGAAGAGATATATGATAGAGTATTAGAGATTTTAAAAAATAATTTTAATACTATGGCTGGAAATAATACTATCGAAACAGCTCGAGAACTTACATATGGTGATGTAACACAAGAAAATGCTCAAAAATTTCTTGATCATATTAATAATCATTTTCCAAATTGATGGGAACAAAATGAACCAGTTCGAGTAATGGTATTAGATTATCAACTTAAAGTTCAAGATACGAACGAATTCTGGACTACTGATTTTATTAATCAATTGAATGCATCTAAAAATGCAAGATGAGCTCTTGCTACATCACTCACGTATCAAACAAAATCAAACATTTGAGTTTCTAGTACTAGTGAAAGTGTTTGAAATTCTTCAGAGTATACCTATATTTGAAATACGGTTGATAAAATATCAGATTCTGAATACAAAAGAATGTTTGAGTATGCTTCTGATACAGAGTTAGCTATAAATTGAAATAGAAATTTATTCATTTATCAAGTATATATCAATAACTTGAATAACTGAATTAGTGTTGGAGTTGATGGACAAATTTGAGCTGAATCAAGAGAAGCGATGCAAAAAGATGTGTTTGCCACTCAATACTTTTTAAGAATATTAGAAGCTAAAGGAAAAGATGGAGAAATAATCAAAGTTGATTGAGATTTTGGTCAAAATACAAGGTTTGCGATTAATAGTATTTTTGCTAATGACTTAGAAGTCACTGAACAAGAAACAGTTTTACCTGTAGTTTTATCTTCTGTAAATAGACCAAATTTTGCAAAATTAGGTATAACTGAAGCAGAAAAAAACGATTTAACCATCAAAATTATTCCAGCTCCACAAGATATAGCAGCTATTAAAAAATATCAAAGTGAACATTCTCTTATAGATGATGGAGTAATTGGAGCTGAAACGTATTTAGAAATGGATGCAGATAGAATTGTCTGATTATTACGAGTCAATAAAACGGAACGAATATATCAAAATAAAGAAGAAATTATTAGGATTTTTGAAAACGGGAATCCACTGGGTCATAGTTTTAGAGCACTCAAAGGTGAGATACTAAGTTTTAAAGAAACATTTGATGATTCTAATGGGAGATTTACTGGGTTTTTCAATGAGCTACAAAGAATTTTTGTTGATCATCCAGAATCTAATCCTTATGTAGATGCTATGAAACAACAAGCACAAGCAAGTTTCGATGATCCATATATAGATAGTGATGGATTTCTTTGAGATATCCCTAAACTCATAAGTGGAGAAATAACACCAAAACAATATATCGATAAATATAAATGACCTGCAGCAATAATATTCTTTTTCGCATATGTATTTTTTGGAAGTAAAATTCCAGGAATGAAAGATCTACCAGGTTCAGGAAGTTTTCTAACTCGACTTCCACTTGCTGGATTATTTCTTGCTGGTGGTGGATTTAAGCTGCTTGATGCTGGAGTAGATAAAGCTATGGATGGAGTAGGATCTATTAATAGATATATAAGATCTGATAAAGCTCAAAAAGATGTTGAAAAGTGACAAAATTTCTTTGTAAATACATGGAATAAATTGACCTCAGATTGAGAAAACGGAAATGTTGAGACTGAGGAAGCATGATGACTTTTTGACACTGTCATGACTGGCATGGAAAAAGTAAATAATAATTTTCAAAACTCTGATATTGGTAAATACATAAAAAGATTTGAGGCTAAATCAAGAATAATTGTTGCAGATCCAACATTCATAGATTTACCATCAGAAGAATGGATAGATGTAACCACCTTAGCTTGATTAGAACTTCTCATGTCAGAAGAATGATTCAAGAATCTTATGGATATTAATCCAACTATGACAGACAAAGAAGTAGAGATATTCATCAAAAATCATCTTATGCCTGTAAGTAGATGAGCTTCAAATACTCAATCTTTAAAAGACTTTTTATTTATTAAAAATACTCCTTGAATAGTAAAAGATGCTATACTCGACGTCAATATTCCATTTGATTCTGATGATACAGTTAATACTTATATTCAATCTCTTCTTTCTCCAATAGTTCGAACTAATCCTGACAGTGAGCTTTCAAAAGTATGAATTGACTTAGCTATTGCCCTACAAGTTGGAAGTTTAGATAATTTTGAAGTAAGTAATTATTCTGATTTAAATGAAACTGATTCAAAAAAATTACAAGATACGTTAGATCAAATCAGAGCTATTAAAGAAATTAAAAAATCAATTTCTGAAAGAGTTCTAGAAATAAACAATATAAGTATTGTTTCAAATAGTAGTATTCCTGAGAATAAAGTATCTCTTGAAGCAAAACTTGAGAATCTTGAAACTTTGAAGGATTATACTATTCCAGAAGAGTTTTTAAATGTTTGAGATACCTCACTCGATACATGAATGTTTAATATTCAAATAATAGAACGAGCATATTTAGCAAAAAGATTAGAAATATTTACAGTCGCATGAGAACTCTTAATACCAAAGTTATGAAGTATCACAGTATCTCAAGAACTTAGCGAAGTAGAAACACAATCAACTTTACGTTCAATAACTGAAGAGATAAATTCTCTTTCTACAAAATTTGAATGACTGAACTTAGATAACTTAGATTTGAAAGAATTCAAAGCAATTTATGATAGTTATAAATGAGATTTTGTTAGATTAAAGCAGATAAAACAACAGCTTTTATGATTATGATGAGAAAATAATTCAGAAATAATTTTAGAAATTGACACACTCCTAAATATTGAAAATAGTTTAAAAGATAAATATTGAGAAATCAAAAAAAAGCTTTTAAATGAGACTAAAGTAATCTCAATAATGGTTTCTTCTATTGCCACAATGGATTCAAATACATCTAATTACTCCGAAATAAGAACTGAGCTTGAATCACTTATGCAAGATGCTCAGGTTATTCAGGAACAAATTGAAATATGATATACATTCAATCCACAAGAACTTTATAAACAATATATTTTAAATGAGTATATTACTCCTCAAGAAAAAAATCTCTTGGTTATTTTAGATAAACAATTTGCTAATACTGATGCTAGTCCTGAAATTACAGCCCTTAATAGTCAACTAAAATCTACTGTTGTAGCACTGGAAAGTAATTACAAGCTTGGAATAGATATAAACTCAATTGATATAACTACAGTTTGAGCAGTCGGAATAATTGTAGATAATCTAAAAAATCAAAAAGAGTTAATTAGTTGATTTGCGAATGAAACTATTAGAGAGAGAAAAATAGGTGAAATAGCTGATATTTATAAAGCAATTCAAAATAAATATGTTGTGGCAATTACTAATAGTGATAATCAAGAGGTTCGAGATAGATTATTTGCTGAATACAATGAGAATATTAAAGATGAAGTGCAATCTCAAAAATGGGTGAGTTTTTCTCAAGCTATTCAAGATATGTTCAAAGAGGATCCAGTAGAAGTAGAATATGAGAAAGTAACATTAGAGAAAGAATTAGAAGAGATTTATTCTGCAAATATAGAAACAGATTTAATTGCAAAACCTGTTAAAGAATTACTTATAGATTTTTTTACACATAATCAAGAAAATGCTTACATTTTAAATATATGAAACAAGCTTGATGAGGATGATTCTCTTACGGTTAAAGGGTTAATTAATGGACTCGAACTGTACGTTAACGAAAATAACCCACTTTATATTACAAATAATTCTAATCGAAGATTAATCGAAGACTTACTTGAAAATATCAAAAATACAATTTTAGAAATAAATTAATATCATGGCAGTAAATATACCATTTTCAGACAATAAAGACATACATATTGATACTCCTTGAGTAGTTGAAAATACATGAAATTCACAGGAAAATTCTAGTATTACTAAAATTATTGAGGACTTTGAAACGTCAAATGATTTTGTGCGGCTTTCATATGCCGAAATTTTAAAAGATATTAAAAATAAATTATCTACAGAAAACTTGAATGATTTATCTAATATCTTGAATCGACTTGCAAATGCATGAGATAACGAAAGAATTACAGAATTGATGAAAGAACTAGCACAGGCAACAGAAAATTATGTTCAAGAATGATCTGCAGTAAATGAAGATGCAAATGATAAAGAAACTTGAATATTAGAATGATTAAAAGGCATTATATGATTAGGTAATTGAGTTTTAAATGCCCAATCACAAGAATGAGAAACTAAAGTCTTCAATACTCTTCCTGAAACTGACGATGATGAATATTTAAGAAGTACAGCAATAGCTCCTGCAGAAATATCAGACGACACAGACTATGCTTGAAATTTATTTTTAAATTCAATTCAAGAATCTTTTATACAAAATGAGAGTTTGAATGAAAATCAACTCGTGAGTCAAATTAATGAAATTGTTTTAACGAGGAGTATTGATAAAAATGATATAGATTCACATTTTGATGACCTTCTCGACGCTCGACAAAATAAAGAAGAGTGAGAAAAAATACAGAAGTTTATTTCTCTCTATAAATCTGAATCTACTGTTTATAAAAAATTAGATTCATGAGAAGTACTCTCACTTTCTGAAATAGACAGCCAGTTGAATGAAGCAGCTAAACTCATAAATGATTCCAGATCTACTTCACCATTTAGAGTTGAAATGTGAGGAGATTCGTGGGAATTTCAAAGTAAAAAAGAGGCACTCCTTACTATCTATCAGTTAAAACTTCATCTTAATGAGATGGAGCCATATATGCTTCCTTACTTTTTTGAAGAATATGCTTGAATTATAGCTACATGAATATGATCAATTGCAGCAGTTTTAGCAGTTATTGCATGACCAGCAATACTTTACAGATATGTAAGAGATAGATTTAATGATCAGATTGATCGAATTAATGAATGACTTACAAAAAACGATATTAAACGACTGACAAATAATGAAAACACTGGAGTATTAGATGAAACTATTAAAATTTTTCAGGAAAATTGAATTCCTGACGAGGATATTAAAAATTTAAAAACACTTTCAATATATTTATCTGCCACTCAAAGTGAACAAACAAGTGATGCTTGAGTGCAGTTACTGAAAGATAATAGTGATGCCTATAGACAATTTGCTAGATTTAGGGGCAGTGTTTGATACTTTGTGTCATGATTCTATAGCATCAACAAACAAATTTGAATGCACACGGATAAAAATTGAAAAATCGTTCGGGAGAGTCCTTTTAAAATTAGAAATCTTACATGACTCATAGTTTGATCTATCAACAAATGACCTGAGGGTTGGGATGTACAAACTCAAAGACAAGTATTTGAAAATTATATTGTGAAATTTAGAGAGTTTAACGGAATGATTGGAAAAGTTGATGAAATCATGAAATGACAAAACATTTGATGAGAAGCAAGAGGAAAAATAAGAAAAGATATTTTATCTCTCTTCACAACAGATTTACCAATTCCAGTTTTACGTCCAAATAGAACTAGACCATTGCAAAATAAATTTCCAGAAATTCAGAAAATATTAGAAAATGGCTGAGTAAACACATCTTGAAGTGATTTCAAACTTTTAGAAAGAAGAATAAAATGAGAAGTAATTCCAGAAATCTCCAATAGAATAAATCATATTAAAGATATAATAACATTCCATCCAGAAATAGATGATACTACTGAGAGGAAGTTCTTAGAAAAAATAGATTGGCTTGAACATAGTGAAACTGAGGATTGATTTAACAAATGAATTAATGATTTCATATCAAATAATAATATAAATGGGGTCTCAAATCATGATGATATTAGAAATATTTCTATTCTTTGAAATGTGAAAGTATCGAAAGAAGAATTAGGTATTTTGAAGGAAAGTATATTAACCAACTCTCCAAATAAAATTAAAATAGATGATTACTTAGAACATACTACACCTTGACACAAGTGACTGATATATCTCAATATAGCACGTATAATGCGATGAGAAGCAATAATTAGTTCTATAACTTTAGAACAAGCAGAGAGCATATCAACAGCATTTAAATCAAGTTCGATAAAACAAATTTGAAGAATCCTTCTTGATAATTATAAAACCATTATTCTTGACAATAGTTGAACTTCTTCAAATTCTTCTCAGAATGAATCAACAAAAGATTCAGATTCCAATACTAATAAAGAAGATACTACCTGAACAGATAGAAGCTCTTCAGAAAAACCAGCTGAAGAAGAGCCAACTCAGAGATCTGCGCCTAGAGAATCATCAGAATGAATTACTGATTATAAATCACTCAAGAAATATCTTGATGAAATATATCCAAGTATTCTTATGAGTTGAGATGAAGAAGCTATCCAACAAATTAATGATGAATTTACAAAAATAAGTTCTTATCCACCATATTTAACTCTTATACTCGACTCCCCAAATATTGAAGATAGGTATAGAAACCAATTTAGGAGTATTGAAATATTTAAAGTTCAAGAACTTGGTAATTTGAGTGCTATTAGAATCAGATTATCTGAAATAGATAATAGTTTTGCAGGAATAAGTAAATTTACAGATATTTGAGCAAGAATAGCATCACTATGAAGTACTGATGCTTGAAGACTTGCTAGAGAAGCACTGCAATGAATGAAAGTTCGTAAATAATACAAATGGATTGAATTGAACAAACTAATACTGAAACCTTAGACTCAAATCAAACCACTTGATTTGAGTCTCTTGTCTATACTCCTATTTCAGACTTCACAAGAGAAGAAACTGATGTCAGCGATTATTTGGTATGATTGTATCAAACTATTTGGGAAAAATTAGAGGCTCCTAGATATATTTTTGAGCAATTTTTAGAATCAAAATTATGAGATTTTTGAATTGATGAAACTCAGATTATTGCAGCAGCATTTACTCAGTGAAATTTTGAAATATATCTTCAAAATTGAGAAAAACATATTTTTTCAGTTCAGGACTTCACAGATTATAGAATTTCAGAAAGTTTACAGTGAGAAAAAATAGAAGATATTGAGACCAAAGTTTCTTGATTACTCTGAGCTATAGACTTAATTTATAATGATAATGATTGATTTTTTAGTGATGGAGAAATTGATGAAAATGATAGAGTGGGTTCATGAGAATATCAATGAAAGACCCTCTGGGAACTCAAAGACGAGTTAGATATTGAAAAAATAAAATTATATAATGTTTACTCTATAACTTGAGACTCACATAAACAACAAGAGCTACTTCGAAGAGAAATAGAAATGTTTGCCTGAGTTTGATGAGTATACGAATGATGAGCTCGTATGTTTTCACTGAGTGACTCTGATATGACTAGCTATGTAGGTCTTATGATTCAAGATATGAATATTGATAAAATATTTAATACAATCATTTGATTTAATGAAAAAATTAATAGTAACTGGAGAGCTTCTGATTTAGTCGATTCTTCAAATATGAAGCTCATGAATGCTTTTTATATTCAAACATATGAAAAGCTCATCTCAAATGAATCTCCAAATTCTGATTTTATACGTTTTGCAGAAATAATAACTTGAAGAGCAACTACGTTAAGTAATATAAAAGATAGAAAATGAAATGTTCGATGAACAAAGGAAAGAAAAATATCATTTGATAATGCTATGGCTAGTTATGATATTGCAAGTAAAGCATTACTCTATGTTATGAATAGACCAGATTGAGTTCTTGAAACGATACAAAATTCAAAAAAAGACTTTGAATTTTGAGATCCTGAATTAAAAGATAAAAATCCTACCACAATACTTAATACATTTTATTCCCAGGTTCAAAAACTACAACCTGATAATCCAAAATTTTGAGAAGATCTCATTTATAAAGCAAAATTTGAGAGTCTGGTATGAACACAAAAAAGCTACAATGAACTAAGTTATGATGAAAAAATTCAACTCTGAGCATTGTATAGAATCTGAAACTACATTGCTTCACAAGATATCAGTGAATGAAATCAAGAAATTATCTTAGGTGAATATATACACCAAACAAGTCAAGAAGCATTTCTTGCTATACAGTCAGATTTTGATGACAGTTTTGATGGAATGAATCTTAATCTCTGAATAGCTCATCCTAATTTTTTTGGAGAAGATTCAAAAAGTCTCTGACTTACTGGGGACTTTGGACAAATTTTTGATTTATATCAAGATATAAATGGAAATATGTGATTTTTTGATTTACATGATTCTAACGAAGACTGGTTTCAAACTCCTGGAAATGTAGCAACTCTTGGTACATCTATCATTGCTTGAGCAATTCTTTTTTCAATTGCAGCTCCATCTGCGTTAGCACTTGCTTGAATTTGAGCAGCACTGTGAGCTGTAACATGAATCACATCTGTTCTCACATCGAGTAAATGATATGATACCAGAAAAGAAGCATTAATCGACTCATCTCTTCAAATTATATATGAAATAGTTTCTTCAGCAGCATTTATGTATATTTTATGAAAGATATTAGTTGCGAAGGGACACGTGAAAAATTGAAACTTAGATTATAATCCAGATTTATTTTTTAGTCGGGATGCATGGACAGCAAGATGAATGACTGATAAAACAATTATGATAATTGAAATTCTTACTTGAATGATATGATGATGATTTCTTACAAGTGTTGATAGAAAAAATTTTTCAGAAAATCATTTTGATTCTGAAACAACAAGCTATAGAGACTTAAGACAAAATAACAACTTATAATAATAAATTTGACAATTATATTATTAATGTTAATGTAATCTTATATTATAATTTATTTATTTTTTATGAGAAAAAGAGATTTAGCATATTGAGCTACATGAGCAGGAGTTCTATGACTCGCAGCTGCTAATAATCCAGAAGTTTTGCCAGAACTAGCATTCTGAACAGTAAGTGCAATGAATTATGTAGGACAATGAGTAGTTGATACTCTTAATTTTGGAGCTTGATTTGCTCCAGCTTGATTTGCTTGATTAGCGGCTCCATTTGCTACTGCATGAGCATCTATGTATCTCAATAAAAAAGTTATGGACAAAATATGAGTTGATAACAAAATTGCAAGGACTCTTTGATATGCTGGTTCAGCAGTTGCATGATTTTCTGCAGGAAGTGTTGCTCAAGCATATATACTCTGAGGGACCGCTGTAGTAGGATTATATAAAGGTGCTAAGTATTTATGGAAAAATTGATCGAAAATAATGGGTGAATCTACTCAAAATAGTTAATTTAAAATTTCATCAAAAAACTCAGTAAATTTACTGAGTTTTTTGATGTTAAAAGAAATATGTGATACTATAATATAAATATTTTTAAAAATACGTATATGCCAATCGAAATAAATAAAACAACGGACATAACTCCTCTTACTCCAGCTCAAGAATTAGCTGAGCTCACTGGAATTCCAGAGGCTCAAATCACCCCTGAACAAATAGAAAAATATGAGCTTGCTAAAACTATTGATGCAAATTTAGATTTGCTTACTGTAAAAGCTGAGATAGATATAACAAAAAAAATCACAGCACTCAATACTCTTTTAGAACAAACTGATGATCAAACTTCAGGAGCAACAGAAAATCCAGAATGAGTATTAGCATGATTGAATTTTTCAGAATTATCAATGGATGAATTAAAAGTGAGAGTTTCAGAATGAGTAGCTTGAGCTTCTGAAGCATTAGAAGCAAAAAAACTAGAAGCGATTGCTACAGCTGAAAATAAATTCAAATCTGAAATGCAAGATTCTTTTATTGGAAAATTGATTCCTGAAAAATTCCTAGACTGGGTTATACAAACTTGAAAAGACAAAGTAGAATGAAAAGCAGATGCAATTCAAGGATGGATTGTATGATTACTGATTTGATTCATTCCAGGAGCTAAATTTCTTATGGATAAATATGAAGAAATAAATTCAATAAAATCATGAGACAATGCAGAAAATCCAAGTGTATGAAATACCGATACTCCCCCAGAAATGACTACATGAGATCCAGAAGTACCAGGAATACAAAGTGAAATATCAAATTCAAGTTGAAATGAGAGCATTGAAAGTATAGATATTATGAGAAATCAGACACTTTACACAAACATATGAAAATGATTTTTACGACAAATTTCATGAGAAGTATTCACAGAATGAAATGAAAGTGATACAATATTTTCTGAATTAGAAAACATCAAGTATTGAGAAATACAATCAAAATATATTACTTATTTAGAAAGCGTTTCCCAATGAAAAGATGAAGAGTGAGCATTGATTGAACTTTCAAATAGTCTAGGAATTAATGCAGCATGAATAGTTGACGCAGAAACAATATTATCAGTATTAGAATCAACAGTGTGAAATATTTCTATAAAAATAGTAGGTTACTATCTTGATTCAACTAGAATACAACAAATATCACAAGATCCAGATATTATTAGAAAATTTTGAGAAAATTTTTGTTCGTCAATTAGTTGAAAAACAAGACGCGATTTAACTATGAAAGAAGTTCAAATTTGTTTATCACTGTCTATACCTCCTGTATTAAGAGAAGGGATTTCAAGTATGAAAGAAAACGGAACAGAATCACTTATGGATTCAATATTTTCTTCAAATTCACTAGAAAATGCAACAAAACATAGTGAGCTCATCTCAAGAGAAGTACTAGAGATTATTTATTGAGGGAGTGGTTGAAGTGCAATATTAAATAATGATAGTGAGTTTAAAAGAACTCTAAACTTTGATTCAATTTCTAGTGAAAAAACAAAATCAGAAATTGAGCTACTCATTTGATTTAAAAATAATTTTTTACCCGAAATAGTTGGAGACAATAAATTCAACCTTTGAATGGAAAACTTTTGAGATGAATTAACATGAGAC
>JAGXIV010000002.1 GCA_024635485.1 bacterium
GAATTAACATGAGACTTAGATTACAAAAAAATACTTGAAATATATATTCTCTTGGATTGAAAAGCAGATTTAAACAGTCTTAATGATGTTGAAAAAGGATTAATTTATCTTTGGATCCTAAGAAGTTTTAACAATAAATGAGCATACATTGGTAGATTAGTAAATAAAATGTCTGAAGAAGATTTTTTTACAGATGTTCAAAAGGCACTTATTGCAAAACATGCTTGAAAAATCTCTAATTGATTTATAGAACAATCTTTGGCAATTATTGACACATCAAGAGATTGACTGAAAGAAATAACACGAATTGAAATTGCAAAAGGATTATGAGTCAATGAAGGAGAAATACCAGACTGAGTATTAGATGGAATAGAAATAATATTAGTTTGAGCTTTTATAGTTTGATGATTTGCTGTTTATAGGCTTCCAATGCCTCTTCATTTTAAAATAATATTATGATGAGCTATGCATACTGTATGATTTTCTACACTCGCATCTATGATGTATGAAAGATGAACATTTTCTAAGATTTTAAATCAAATGTGAGAAACACCAATTGCAGAAAAAATTGATAAAATGTTAATGAGTAAATATAATATGAGTCTGGAATCTGTAGTAAACTCTGATAAAAATCCTTTTTCCTAGGATCATAATCCTTGCCCCCTCTTAAAATATATGCTACACTAATAGCATATATTTTTTATTTATTCTTATGTCTCCAGAAAATCCAACACAAATAGATTTATCTCAAGAAAATTCTTGGAATAGCGTTGATAGCTCTCTGCTTTCACTCGAAGAAAAAGCAATGCTCAATGAGAAGTTTAAACAAGAAACTGATGGTATATTATATCTTTCTCAGCAAGAACTGAGTGAACTCAAAAATATATTAGAGTGAGAAGGGCTAAATTCTCTCTCACAAAATATTCAAAACGGAACGATTGAATGAGATGTGAGTATGTTTATTCAAAATCAAAAAAATGAAGGACTGAGTCTCTCTGATTTTAATCCAGAAAATATAAAATATGCTGCTATGATTGAGCATCTTGAAGCAACAGCACAAAATAAATTGTTTTGAGTAGACTGAGTTTTTTCATGACTTGATATTTCATCAGAGACCGCACAGCAGAGCATGAGTATTTCTTTTGTACTTGCATTACTCGAAAAGTTAAATTCACAAGATACTATCACTCAAGAAGTATTACAAAATACTGATGATTTCATACAGTGAGCTATTGAGAATCTCGGAGAACTCAAAAAATTATCTGAAACAATGACAGCAGGTGGACCAGGTGGTGAACAGAATCGTCTTCATATAAATTGAAACTGAGAAAATAACACTATCTTTATGAATCCAGATGAATGAAAAGATTTTTTTCTACAAATACTCAATTGAGCACAAACTCAAGAAAGTCTCGAAGCTCAATTAGAAGCGGCCAATACTGAAGCTAAAATTGAGGTAAACATGGACGCAATTCAACAAATTCTTAAGCAAAATACTGATGCTTTTAATGATAAACTTGGAGTAAATATTGTAGATCTCAGCACAGAAGATCAAGCAACACTTGTCGATAATCTTGAGACATGAACTCAAGAAGAACATTGGCTGGCTAAGATGATAAAAGAATTTATTGCTTGAATATTAAAATTTGGAGAAGATATGGGATTTTCAAAAAAAAGTAGTGATGGAGAAATAGCTCAGTGAGAAGACATAAAAGCTCCAGAAGAAGTTGCTCCAACAAGTATCGAATTACACAGAAAAATGATACTCGATAGACTTTCACAGAGCTCACTTTCAGGTATAGATACAGCCAGTATTGAAGATTATTTATCAGATGATGTACATACTCAAAGTATCATGAATATTATTCAAGAAATACCTGATAATGGAAATGAAAATACTGCAGAGAAAAAATTAAACAATGTTTTGCGTGGGGTGACTCAAAACTGAGACTTTAAACTTACAAATTTTATAAGTACCAATGAACTTTGAGATATAAAAAACTCAGACAATACTTTAAATTCTCAAAATCTATTATGAGCTCTTACTCAATATAAAGAATATCGAAAAGACTTTCAGAATAATAGAGCCTTAACTTTCGAGCAATATAATACAAATAAAACTGCCTAACTTGCACTCAAGCAAAAATCACTACAATATCTAGAATTATTTCTAGATATTTTTTTATGAAACTTACTGATTTCACGTACGAATTACCAAAAGAACGAATAGCTCAAATACCAGCAGAACCACGAGATAGCTCTAAACTCTTGATTCTTGACAAGGAAACTGGACAGGTAGAAGACAAAATTTTTTCAGATATTTTAGAGTATCTCGGAGAAAATGATGTCCTAGTTGTCAATAAAACGAGAGTCATTAAAGCTCGTCTCAAAGGAACTATTACATGAACTGACAAAGAATGTGAAATATTTCTACACAAACAATTATGAGAAAATTCATGGGATTGTCTCGTATACCCAGGAAAAAAACTCAAACCTTGAGTCGTTGTTTCATTTACAGGAACAGATATGACCGCAACAATAGAAAGTGTGAGTGAAAAAGGAAGAGTCGTTACATTTTCTCATGAGGGAATAGAATTCCTAAATACAGTAGAAGGTATTGGTGAAACCCCTCTTCCTCCTTATATTAAAAACTCTACTTCGCATTCTGAAAGATATCAAACCGTATACAACGACACAGAAAAATCTGGAAGTGTCGCAGCTCCTACAGCTGGACTGCATTTCACCCCAGAGCTCATACAAAGGCTAGAAGATAAGTGAGTCATCATTGAAAAAGTACTCTTACATGTTGGACTCGGAACCTTTGCCAATGTCGAGATAGAGGATATTACGAAACATCATATGCATAGTGAGTACATTGAAATAGACAAAGAAACTGCAGAGAAACTCAACAGTTATAAAAATAAATGAAAGAGGATTATAGCAGTTTGAACCACATCCGTTCGTACGCTTGAGAGCATGTCAGACATAAGTGGACAAGTCAGACACGGAAGTATGGATACGCAAATATTCATATATCCTTGATATTCTTGGAAATTTGTTGATTCTATTATAACAAATTTCCATCTTCCTGAGTCTACACTCCTTATGCTTATTTCGAGCTTTGCTTGACAAGAACATATAAAAAAAGCCTACGAACATGCCGTAGACTCTGAGTATAGATTCTTTTCTTTTGGAGACGCTATGTGGATTGTCTAGTAATTTATCTCGTGCTCGGTACCATTAACAATCGTTTTTACTTTTTCTTTCGTTTGCATATTTTCCACTGATTGCAGTTTACTTCTTTTTTGTTCTTTTGCTACATTAGCTGATCAGCCATAAAGTGAATCTCTATATCTATCAACGAGGTTATTGATATACCTTGAATGTATCATAGGTCTTGGACAGAAAGACATATCAAAACTTTCGGTTGAACCTGCTGTCATAATACTCAAGGTTCCATAATCTAGTACATTGGCAAGGAGTCCTTTTGTTTGGATTCCCACTTCTTGAACTTTATCAAGCGTTGTTTCTCCAACGGCTCTATTAAGAAATGATTTTTGTTCTATACACACTACCCTATTATTGGTGAAGATAAAAATATCAAGCTCATAATTAAGCCAGGTAACATATAAAAACAGTGAATAAAACATCCAAAAAATTGTCATCAAAAGGAGAACAATACTTCATAATCCAAGAATAAAAAATATACAAAGCGTAAATATTATTCAGCTTAATGCATATATTCAGACCAATACAAAAGCTATCCAGTGTCTTCGAACCACTAAATCTACTTTTTCTCCGGATCTCAGATTTTTTAGATCTACAGTCATTGTAATATATTTTTAGCTAATATTTGGCTTTTTAAGATACAAAGGAGACAATTGTTGTAGAGACTGCAAGCAGAAATCTCAAATAAATGTTTCATAATTTCTTGAACTATCACATTCAAATGATTTCTCAAATCTCGTAGTATCTATATCTCAATATATGATAGCAGTATCTCACAGCTTTGATTGAAAATCCTCATTTTTTACTACCACAATTATAGCTCATTTTTCATATTTCACAAACAAATCTCTTTTTGAACTTGGAAAGACTTGTGGGTAGTTCGTATACAAATCAAAAATAGAAAGACCTGAAAGTCGTATATGTGGGAAACTAAATGCGAGGGTATTGACGACTAGAGTTATAGTACGAATTCACGTAAAACTTCCAGGACCATTTACACATACAATCTCAGTGATATCAGAATATGAAATAGAATTTCATTGTAAGAAACTATCGATGATTCAAATTGTTTTTGAGCTCTCATTTCAAGCCATAAAAAAACGATTTGAGTATAATAAGACTCTCTCTTCATTCAAAAGAGCGATATAACCTTCGGAAGAAACTCAGTCAAAAAAAAGTATCATTGTGGGTACACTTAGAAATAGTATAAATATAGTAGGAAATGCATAAAATAAGTAAAGTTTTAGATTGTAAAACATCTTTTTTTTTTTATAATTTTCAAATATATTAATCTGAAATTTCATGTCCTTTCATTCCCTTGAAGCTCATAATCACTACTCTAATGCATGAGATTTATTTTCTAAACTCCTTTTTTTTCGTGAAACCTTGAAAGAGTCTTGAAGCTTCCTACATATCGTTCCTAACACAGAAATTGCAAAAAGATACGTAAAACTTGCAGGAGATTTAAAAATCCCCTATCAAAAACTTGAAAATGCCCAACATATTTGAAATCTCAGCTCAAAAAATAAAAGCAGTATCTACTATATAGAAATAGAAGATCTCGAAAAAGAAATACACCCAGATCTGCAACACAAAAAGTTAGAAGTCAAAAAGTGAGAAAGCTACGCTCAAATGAAGATCATGCAAGAGCTTCAAGATTTATGATTTGAATTTCATGAATATGAAAAAGCAAATAGCTATCTTCGACAATGAGATATTATCAAAATAAGCTTTGAGCAATGAAAAAATCTTACGCTTCACTTTTGGTGAGATGAAATAGAATTGCTTGAAGAGAATGCTATTGCAGTAGAGAGTTATAGTATTCAATCACTCAGCAATATTTTTAGCATACCTGATATAGACAAAACAAAGAAAAAAAATACAGTCCCTCTCCTTCTGCGTGATATCATTGCAGCTACAAAAATTTTCTTTGTGCTTGATGGATGTGAGTTTCATCCTGATTTTGAAACATATACACAGGATATCTATGAATTTGCGAGTGTAAGTCTCTTAAGCTCTCTGGAACTCTGACATATATCACTTGGAATTTCTGATATATCGATACCAACACTTGAAGATTTTCGAAACTGTATAGAGCAATCAAAAAATAAAGTCTCCATATATACGAGATACCAAAAAATGCTCGAAGAATTTATGCGTGATAATAATCTTCAAGTTCAAAAAATAGAATCAATTGCCAGCACTTGATACACAAGTTTTCAACAAAGTAATCAAAAGGATGAAATCGTAAGTATTTTTATATCAGATGATGTCATACAGAAAATATTTATCAAAAAACGACTCAAGAAAAAACTCTCTGCAGATATCGACCTTCTACTCAAAATACAAAGCTGAGATTATATCGTGCATATAGATCATGGAATTTGAAAATTTTTGTGAATTATCAAAAAGTTACTCGGAAAAATAGAAAAGGAATACCTTGAAATACAATACAAAGACGGAGATAAACTCTTTGTTCCAATTACAGAAGTTCATAGGGTTAGTAAGTATGTCTGAAAAGAAAACCCAAGTATCACCCCCTTAAGTGGAAAAGTATGGGAGAAAAAAATGAAGAAAATTCATGAAGATATCCGAGAAATCGCTGAAGAGCTCCTCAAAAACTTCGCAGAGAGAAAAATTAGAACCTGAAACCAAAATATCTTTGACATAAAAAAAATAGAAGCTTTTCAGTCAGAATTCCCCTATACCTATACACCAGATCAAGCCAGTGCCATTGAGGATATTTTTTCTGATATGCAAAGTACCAAAAATATGGATAGACTCGTGATTGGAGATGTATGATTTGGAAAAACAGAAGTGGCATTTAATGCTGCTATATTAGCACTACAAAATCATAAGCAAGTGGTCCTTATTTCTCCTCTGGTAGTACTGGCTCATGAGCACTATAACAAAGCCCTAGAGAGATTTAAAAATAGCCCTTATACTATAGAAGTCCTGACGCGTCTACAAAGTCAGGCTCACGCGACACGAGTATTACAATGACTCAAAAATGGAACAATAGATATGGTGATAGGAACACACCGACTCCTATCTGATAAACTTGAGTGGAAAAAACTTGGACTAATGATAGTTGACGAAGAACATAAATTTTGAGTAGTAGACAAAGAAAAGATAAAAAATATTAAATCTGATATAGATATACTATCACTCTCTGCTACCCCAATTCCCAGAAGTCTTAATCTGGCGCTTTCTGGTGTACGGGATATTTCACTGCTCAAAACTCCCCCACAAGGAAGAAAAAGTATTGCAAGCTATGTGACTCGTTATAACGAAAAAATAATCAAAGAAGCTGGAGAAAAGGAATTTGCTCGTGGTGGACAGATATTCTTTGTCCATAATAGAGTGTCTAATATTGAAGTATACAAGAAACAATTGCAAGCACTTTTTCCTAAAAGAAAAATAGTCATCACCCATGGACAGCTTCCTTGAGATGAGCTTGAAGATAGAATTCTTGATTTTAAAAATAAAAAATATGATATACTTCTCTCGACAACCGTTATTGAAAATGGAATAGACTTCTCCAATGTAAATACGATATTTATCAATGAGTGTCAGAGTTTCGGAATTTCTCAGATACATCAACTCCGAGGAAGAGTCTGACGATCTGATGCTCAGTGATACTGTTATCTCCTCTATCACAAAGATCATCTGGATGGTGAAGCTGCTAAAAGAATCAAGACCATTGTCGACTATAGTTATCTATGAGCTTGATTTGAACTTGCCATGAAGGATCTCGAAATTAGAGGATGATGAGATATACTATGAGTGAAGCAAAGTGGACAAGCTCAAGAAATATGAGTCTCACTCTTCTTAAAAATGCTTGAAGAAAAGATTGAAGACATTAAGAATAATACGGAACATCTGCCCGAAAAAGCAAGAAACTGTCAAATTGACCTCATGATTTCTGCCTGAATAGATGATAATTTTTTTCTCTCAGAAACTGATAAACTCCACTTTTATAGAGAAATTGAACAAATACAAGATATTGATGATCTTGAATATTTGAAGCAAAGTTTTTTTAGTAATGTCGAAACGACGATAGATGAACAAACAGAAAATCTCTTTGTCTTACTGGAAACTCAAATACTTGCAAAAAAATATTGTATCCTCAGTATAAGAAAAATTTGAATTAACTATCAATTAGAGTTCCAGGATACTGGAAGTCTTGATACTATGAAGAGTTTCCTCGCACTTGATACTCAGGTCAGATTCAATGTCGTAGATGCTACAAAACTCAGAAGCCCAACAAAAGTTTTTGCAAATGATAAAATATTTATAGAATATGTCCTGCATCTCCTCCAATGACATACGATTGGTGAAAAGAAAAAAATTAGACTCAAGAGATAGCAATCAATATTTCATTAACCCAAAAATATATGAAAAAAATATGAATAATACTTGGGCTTCTAGTCCTTGTATGACTCACAAGCTGTAATTCTAATACAGCAGAGAATTGATCGACTCCAACATCTACTGGAGAAACTACTTTAGAAACTAACTCTTGATCTGATATGGCTGAATTAACTGGAAGCGTTGTACTTGATACCAATCATGCACTTGCTGGAAAAACACTGAACTTTGAAGTAGAAATTATGGAAATAACAAAATCTGCTTCAGGATCAATTACTGATACTGTAGAATCTGGAGATACTATTTCTGTTCACTATATAGGAACTCTCGAAGATGGGTCACTATTTGATAGTTCACGAGATAGAGGAGAACCTCTCTCATTTACAGTAGGAGCTGGACAAATGATATCTGGTTTTGATGCTGGTGTTGTAGGTATGAAACTTGGAGAAACAAAAACTCTTACACTTGCTCCAGCTGATGCATATGGAGAATATGACCCAGAAAGAACTCAAATAGTACCTAAATCTGATCTCGCAAGTTTTGCAGCTGCAGGTTACAATCTAGAAGTTGGTGAAAAACTTCCAACTCAATTTGGAGAATTCGAAATTATCGAAGTTCTACCAGAAGGAGCAACAGGATCTACTGATACTTCTGCTCAGTAATAGTATAGATAACATAATATAAAAATAAGCCCAGTCTCAAATTGAGAATGGGCTTTTTTTTGTGAGTTGATTATCATATCTTACAGAAGTCTAAACTCTTTGATTTTTAAGACAACAAAAAACCCTACTCGAAAGAGTAGGGTTTTTTGAAACATTGCTTCTTGTACTTTAATCAAAGACTTAAGTGAGAAAAACTAGTTAGAGTTTCTTACGTATTGTCCAAGAAGAAGAGTAGTTTGAAGTTTTGTTGTAGTTGGATTATTACCATTGATAGTATAAGTTACACCATCTTTTTGTAATCTATAAGTAGCGTTAACAGTTGTTTCAATTCGGTAAACTTCATTGTTTGTACCAATTGAATCACCAGTTGTACCAGAAGCATCATCTATATCTATGAAAACAGTTCCATCAGATGAGAATGTTGCAGAAGTACCTACTTTAATTCCATTACCATTGAAAGCAACGATACTACCACCTGTACCAGTAACAGAAGTTACATCAAATGTTAATCTAGTAAGTTCAGCTTGAACAGCGTCACCAGCAGCATTAGTATTGTTTCCTCCATCAACAGTAAGTCGAAGTTCAGAAGTTTGATCATTTGTTCCAAATGTAGAAACTACAGAAGGAGTAACTACAGCAGGTACAATAGAAAGAACTTTAGAAGTATCAAGATTTGTTAGTGAAGGAGCAGTTTTACCTGATTCTTTACCTTCAGCATTAGATAGAAGTACTTTCGTAACTGTTAGGTTAGGTTGTACAGCTCCAACTTTATTCTTACCAATAGAGGCAGTGTTAAGTTGAAGAGCTAATTCAGAAGTAGTTTCTGGGATAAACAAGTTTGTTAAATCTCTGAAGATAATTTGTCCATTAGTAATATCAGAATTAGCATTCGTAGCAATAGCAACCCCATCAAGTAGAAGAGTAGCGTTTGTTACAGAATTTCTAAGTGATCCAGTAGCACCTGTAATATCAAATGTAACTGTTTCTACGTCGATTTCCTCATCATTAGCTCTTACATCGTAAGAAACAATAACTTTAGAATTACCAGCAAGAGCGAGTTTATCAAATTCATTATCAGCATTAGCACTATCAAGTGCAAGAGTAGCAAGTGTACCTGAATTGTTAACAGTAACAACTCTTCCAGAAACAAATGCATTAGCAGATGATAATACGTTAACACCATCTGCACCGATAACTACAACGTCATCATTTTCATCATCATCAATTGAGATAGAATTCAATTGAGCAGTGAAATCAACATTTACAGCATCAGTACCATCAACTACACTAACAGTAATAACAAATTTTTGTCTACCATTAGGAGCAATATTTACATCAGCCATACTATCAAATCTTACAGTACCATCATTAGCTAAAGTATCTGCATCTAATTTATTAGCAGCAGAAACTGAATCTTTATAGAGAGTAACTTGAGAAATTTGTTGTTTAGTAGCAGTCATCGTAGTACCTGTATTAGTTTTTATTGCTACAGTCATATCATCAACTATAAGTGATGAAACTTGTTCAGCTTCTACTTCGAATTCAAGAGCAGTAACTTCTTTAGCACCTCTTACAACATCAATGTTAGAAAGTGGGAAAAGGTTAATTTGTGCTCCTGATTCAGATCCATCAATAGAATTGAAAGAAAGAGCAGAAGGAGTAACATCTGTAACTCTTTTGTTATCAGAAGTTTCAACTATAACTACATCTTGGTCAGAAGGACCTGAAGATAAATCTATATTTGTGTTGATAGTAACAGCATCAAATCTAGTAATATTTTCAGCAGTATCAGCTCGGATAATCCAAGTTGTTGTTCCTTCACCAATTATAGCATCTATATTTGTATCTCCGAAGTCAGCAACTAGACCAGAATCTGTAGAAGGATTAAGTTCGTAAGAAGAACCTGTTTCTTCGTTATATAATTCTACATCTGTAAATACATTAGCAGCTGTTAATGTATCAGAAGTGTTAAGGAATGCTGCAGTACCTGCATTAGTAAGTGCAATATTTGCAGAGAAATTTTGAAGTTCTAATTGGTTTCCAGAAAGGTTAACCATTTTAAAAGTAGCGAGAGCTACGTTATCTTTATTTTCTCTGATTTCATCTATATCAGAATCAACTTCAATAAATGAAATCTCACCTGCTTGAATTTGAATAGATTCAAAACCAGCATTAGCTCCGTTAGTTCCGTTAATTTTAGCAGTAGCTCCAAAACCAAATTTAGTAGAATCAGCTCTTACATCAAGTGCTTCATCTATACTAAAAGTGATAATGTCTCCAGCTCCGTCAATAACGTCAGCTCGAACTGTGAAATCTACTTTTTTATCTTCTTGGATATTAAGTCCACCGTCGATATCAAAAGTAAGGAAATCACCGTTCATCATTTTTTGAGTAGCAACTACAGTGTTATTTTGAAGAAGTTCAAAATTCATTAAATCATCAGAAGCATCTCCACTTCATTCAAAAGTAATAGATTGTAGTTTAACATCTTCATCAGAAGCACCGTCAATTTTAAATTCGAAGATTCGAGCGTTAACTTCTCCAAGATTTGGATCAGTAACACTATTACCCTTTGTAATTGTTATTTCAGGAGCATCAATTGAACCAACTCTGAATGTATTACCAGTAAGGTTTCCAGAAAGAGAAAGATCAGAAGAATTAGATTTAACATCTACAAGAGTCATAGCAAATTCATCTCCTTGAGTACCAAGTGCTGAATTAACATCAACAACTACGTACATAGTAACAGTATCACCTGCCATAACAGTAAGACCACCATTATCAAGATTGATTTGAGCAGTAGTATTATTATCTTGGTTATCTGATTTAGCATTAGAAGCTCTTCCAGCATCTGTAAAGATAGCAACCTTATCGATTGTACCTTCGTCAGATAGACCAGATCTTCTTATAGAAACTTGATTGATAGTTACATCATCAGCTCCAGCAGTTACGTCATACGCAGCTACTCGAAGACCATTAACCTTACCAGGAATTGTATTACCAGCAGGAGTCATTGGAGAAAGAGTAATTTCTAATTCACCATTAACAGTAGGACCTGTTGGAGTAGTTGGTTCAACTGGATCAACTGGATCAACAGTATCATCAACACAAGTTCCAAGAATAGCACAGAGAAGATCATCTTCTACTGCAACTTCTTCAGAATCAATAGCGTTAGCAGCCCACACGAAGAATTGTCCTCGAGTAACAGCAGCGTCGTAATCAAAGAATTCTTCAGAAGCAATACCCATTTCAACAGCAGTATTTACATACCCAGCTCTGAAATCAGCATTTTCTTGTCTGTCGATACCTCTTCCTTGAAATACCATTTTAAGTGCTTCTACCTTAGATAGAAGTCTGTCTGGAGCGAATCCAGGGTTAGCAGCAACGAGACCATTAGCAAGAGCTGTTTCAGCATATTTACATGCCCAATCAGAAGCAGGAAGGTCGTTGAACTTTCCTTCACAGTTGTCAACAACTGCGATAGATGAAATATTCATCATAACTTTAACACCTTCTTTTCTTGGAAGATTATCACCGAGTCTGTATTCCGTAGGATTAGCAGATTGGTCAACAATCACACCGAGAGTTGAAAGCTTATTTGCCGCTTCAACAGAAGTGTA